>JACRBX010000130.1 GCA_016219225.1 Deltaproteobacteria bacterium | reverse complement strand
TTGCTTTTAAATTCCGAAATCCGAAATCGAAAATCCGAAATCGGACTTTATTTTCGCACTAAGTAGGTACCCAAGCCTTAAACTTTATCAAAAAGGGGTGGCCTATGAACTTTCCTAAAGGAAAAAGGTTATGGTCCTATCTGGGGATAGCGGTCATAATCGCGATCGCCGGGGGATTATTCGCCTCCTTCGGTCCTCCTAAACTCTACGCTAAATCCGGAACCCCGGAATTCTGCGCCGCCTGCCATGTCATGGAAGCCGAATATGAGGCCTGGCGACATCAAGGGGCCCACCGCAGAATCAAATGCATCGACTGTCATTTACCAAACGATCAAGTGGCCAACCATATGTTCCAGAAGGGTCTTCAAGGGATGTGGGATGCCTATGTTTTTTATTCCGGCCGGGTCCCGGAAAATATCCGCTTGTCTGCCAAGGGGGCCAGGATAGCCAAGGAAAATTGTGAGCGTTGCCACGGGGAAACCATTGCCCGGGTGGATATGTCCGGCCGAAATTGCTGGGAATGCCATCGACGCCTGTCCCATATTCAGGGCGGTTCCATAGAAACCCTGGCGCCATAAGGGATCGGGGATCAGGGGGCGGGGCACCTCGAAACATGAAAATGGAATTAAAGGGCCAAGGGCCAGTGTTTTTTCCTCTCTTGCCTCGCGCCTGATTTTCTATTTTCGTATTTAAATCCACCGTTCCAACCGGGGCGGGCGCGGATAGGAAGTTTGAGATGCAAATCGATGTTTTGTAAGCCATCAAATAAGGAAGGTGCTTATGAAAAAAACAAAATTCGTGTTGGTCGTCGCCCTTATTATTGCTGCTGGAGGATTATTGGTCTTTGCCTGCTCCCCTTCCAAACCGGAGCCGGTCAGGACCGTAACCATTGCCGACGGAGATTTTGATCCGGCCAACTGGGGCAAGGCCTATCCCCTGGAATATGAATCCTGGCTCAAGACCAAAGATCCCAAACCGGCCGGAAAAAGTAAATATAAAAAGGGCTATGACACGGATCGGGTCATCTACGATAAATTAAGCGAATTCCCCTACATGCCTCTCCTCTTTAACGGCTGGGGGTTTGGCGTGGAGTACAATGAACCCCGGGGGCATCATTATATGCTCATCGACCAATTGGAGATTGATCCTTCCCGCCTCAAGGCCGGGGGCGTCTGCCTGACCTGCAAGACCCCCTATGCCCCGAAGCTGCAACAAGAAATGGGGCTCAATTATTTCCAACTTCCCTACGTGGAAGTACACAGTAAAATTCCTTCTCAATTCCAAAAATTGGGCGTGGCCTGCGCCGATTGCCATGACAACAAGACCCTGAACCCCAAACTGAGCCGTTGGACTTTGAAAAAGGCCCTGGCCGACATGGGCAAGGATGTGAATCAGATCGGCCGCCAGGAGCTGCGCAGTCTGGCTTGCGCCCAATGCCATGTGACCTACGTCATCAGCAAAGATAAGGAGATGAAATCGACGGGAGTCTTCTTTCCCTGGCAGGGCAGTAAGGTCGGGGATATTTCCGTTGAGAACATCATCAAGGTCATCAAAAGTGATCCGGCCAATCTGGAATGGAAACAAGCCGTCACTGGTTTTAAGCTGGGCTTTGTCCGCCACCCGGAATATGAATTTTACAGCCGCAACAGTATCCACTGGAAGGCCAATGTGGCCTGTGCCGATTGCCATATGCCTTACACCAAGGTGGGGGCCAACAAGATTTCGGATCATAATGTCATGAGTCCCTTGAAAAACGATATGCGGGCCTGTCAGCAATGTCATACGGAAACCTCCCAGTGGTTGACGGAACAGGTGATCGCCATCCAGGACCGCACCGTTTCCATGATGAATCGGGCCGGGTATGCAGCGGCCGTTTCGGCCAAACTTTTTGAGACGGCCCATAAGGCCCAGGAACAGGGCAAAAATATCGATAAGGCCTTTTATCAGCAAGCCAAAAGTCTATACGAAGAAGCCATGTACCGGATCATCTTTATCGGTGCGGAAAATTCCGTGGGCTTTCACAATCCTTCTGAAGCCGGCCGGATCTGCGGCGATGCCGTGGCCATGGCCATGAAGGCCGAGGCCCTGCTGAGACAGACCCTGGCCAAAGCCGGGGTGGATGTGCCGGCAGATATTAATATGGAAATGTCCAAGTATTTAAATAATCGAGGGGTTAAGAAGCTCAAATTCAGACCGGAGTTGGAATTCAAGGACCCCTTCGGGATCCAGGAGATGATAACCCCTGTTAAGTCCATGGGGAAATGAGATGGAAAGACTGTTCGGAGTTCGGAGTTTGGAGTTCGGAGAAAAGAAAGCTCGTTTCTTGTGGCCTATTAAGTGGCTTCGAGTAGTGGCTGCTTTCCTGGGGATTATTTCAACAGCTATTTTTTTCGGCTGGAATTCGCCGGGGCAGGCCCAGGGGCCGGAAAAGCAAATCCAGGAAGGGAAGAAGTTGTTTGAAGGGACCTGTGCCGACTGCCACCGCCTCAACGGCCAAGGCCTGCCGAACAAATTCCCGGCTTTGGATGGAAATCCCTTCGTGGTCGGTGAGGCGACCAAGGTGATTGATACGGTCTTAAATGGTCGTAAAGGGAAATTAGGCCAGATGCCGACATGGAAAGATACCTTTAATGATCAGCAACTGGCCGCCATCATCAGTTATGTGCGCCAGTCCTGGTCGAATAAAGGCACTGCCGTCGCAGCCGAGATGGTCAAGAAAAGGCGGAAATAGGGTTTAATTCGAAAGTAAAGTTTCAAGATGCAAGTTTCAAGTGTGGCAAACCTTGGACCTTGAATCTATTTTCAGCTTGGTGGCGTCCCCTGGGGCATTAGTAACTAAAGAATATAATTCTACGCAAAATGAATAGAATTTCTTAAAGAACACGCCTTGGACCCGGACCAATTGAGGTTTTATTAACATGTTTTGTATATCCAAAATCTTGATTCCGGCTGGTCCGGGTTGGGGTTTAAGATGAAATGGACCAAAGAAGCGGAAGAGGCGGTCTCCCGGGTCCCCTTTTTTGTTCGAAAAAAGGTTAAAAAGAAAGTCGAAGAAGAAGCGGCCCGTTGCCGGAGTTCCGAAGTCACCCTGGAGCACGTCCAAGCCAGCCAGAAGCGCTTTCTTAAAGAGATGGACCGGGAGGTTCAAGGCTTTCAGGTGGAGACCTGTTTCGGACCGTCCGGCTGCCCCAACCGGGTCGTGGACGGTGAAGGAATCGCTCAAGTCCTGGAAGGAGAACTCGGCAAAAGAGACTTGAAATCTTTTTTAAAAGAACGGGTTAAGGGTCCGTTAAAGCTGCACCATGAATTCCGGGTTTCCCTTTCCTGCTGTCCTAATGCCTGTTCCCGTCCCCAGATCGTCGACTTCGGCCTCATCGGGGCTAAACGCCCCAGGGTTTCCAAAGAATCCTGCACGCAATGTGGCGCCTGCCTTGAAGCTTGTCAGGAAGGGGCCATTAGCTTAAATGAAGGCGCAGAGAACCCGGCCATCGATTTTGAAAAATGTCTTTCCTGCGGCCAATGTATTACGGCCTGCCCGACAGGCACGCTCCAAGAGGATTCCCAAGGTTTCCGGGTTCTGGTGGGCGGTAAACTCGGCCGCCATCCTCAATTGGGAAAAGACCTGGGGGAAATATATTCCAAAGATGAGATGCTCAATGTCCTGAATCACTATCTGGATTTTTACCAGACCCATTGTCAGAAAGGCGAGCGGTTGGGGGAGATTTTAAATCGCTTGGCAGGTAACGAAAGGGGTTCTGTTTTTTATTAAGCCCCCATGTCCCTCCGGGGCGCCACGAAGCATGAAAATTTCTTTTAGGCAATGGGCGATGGGCAAGGTAAAACGATTTTATGGTTTTTCCTTCACCTATACCCTATAGCCCCTTGCAACCTGCAACTTTTATTTTTTCACCTTATTTTGACCGATTTCGAAGGCCTGCTGGTTGACACTCAGAAGTTTCTCGGGGAAGGTCTCCCCGATCACCGAGACAAAATCTTCCAACTGGATCGGGAGAAGACCCAAGCCGCCGACCGCTCCGATCATGATAATGTTGCTGAGAATGGGATTTCCCAGTTTCATGGCTTCCTCTGTGGCATCGATCAACCAAACCCGGGCGGATAATCTTTCTAATGTTTTTTTGATGATATCCGTTTCAGGGTAGTTGCATTCTCCGGCAATGACACTCACCGGGTAGACCGGGCGGGTGTTGGTCAACACAGTTACCTGACGGTTGCCATAGGTGGCCAGGATACGGATGGCTTCGACAGGTTCCAGGGCGATAATGATGTGGGCCTTTCCTTTTGGAATTTGAGGGCTCCAGGTGGAGGCGGCGGATACGCGGAGGTGGCTCATCACCGAACCTCCCCTCTGGGAGGCTCCAAAGGTTTCTCCAATGGTCAGAAAGTACCCCTGCCTGGAAAGCATGTTGGCCAGTACCCGGGAGGCCAGGACATTGCCCTGGCCTCCGACTCCGGCCAGGATGATGTTATAGGGATCTTGGATTAATGGTTTCATAAGGATACCGGCTCCTCTCTCATAATGGCTCCATTAGGGCAAATATCGGCACAGACTCCGCAGCCCACACAAATAACCTCATCGATTCGCGATTTTTTCGTTCCTTTATCCCAGATCAGGCCCGGACAGCGGAAAATCCGGGTGCAGAGATGGTTGCAACCGCACTCATCGCCCAGGCACCGGGATTCATCGATTTGCATCCTGTAGTCTTCCTTTCCTTTTTTTTCAGGACTCAAGGCGCATATTTGGCGCAAGATAAGCACCTTCACCCCCCCTTGCTCCAGAAGCGCGTTTATGGTGGCCCGGGTCTCTTCCAGATTGAAGGGGTCCCGAATGACCACCTTCGCCCCCATGGCCTCGCAAACCCTGGCGATATCCACCTTAGGGGCCTCTTGACCCACGGCATTGATCGGAAGGCCGGGGTGAGGTTGAAACCCGGTCATGGCCGTGCCGCTGTTGTCCAAAATGATCAAAAGGGTGGCGGCCTCCTGATGGATGGCATTGACCAGGGCCGGTAAGACGGCATGGAAAAAGGTGGAATCGCCGCAGACGGCGATCGTCGGTTGATCCATCCCAAAATCTCCCAGCTTGCCGAATCCGCAGGCCAGACCTAAACCGGAGCCCATGGCATGGGCGATCTTGACGCTCTGGAACCCGGCCGGTAAGGCCCCCAGGCTGTAACAGCCGATGTCCCCGCAGACAAAGCCCTGACGGTTGTCCAATTGCAGGGCCTTATGGATGGACCAAAAGGAAGCCCGATGAGGACAGCCCGGGCAGAAGTTCAGCTCCCTGCCAGGCGCCAATGACCCGGCCGCCTCCTGAGCCTCCTTTTCGTAGGCTCCATCCATCGACAGGTACGGAACCCCCATAATTTTAGATAGACCGGCTGCCACCAGGTCAGGATTGAGTTCCCCGATCATCGGAATCGACCCGTCATTTTTTCCGTAAAAGGTCTTGATCCCGATCTCGGCCGCCTGTTCCGCGGCCAGGATCTTGACGCTGTCTTCCAGGAAGGAGATGACCTCCTCCACGATCAGGATTTTTCCCGCCTTCGCCAAATAGCTCTTCACCAATTTTGGCGGCAATGGCCAGGTAGTGCCCAATTTAAGGAGTCCCACCCGGTCTTTCAATCCCAATAGATTAAGGGCTTCCCGGCAATAGAGCGTGCAGGCGCTGCTGGTGATGACCAGCAATTCCGGTTTTTCCGGTCCCTCATACGTGTTGAAGGGGCTCTCTTCAAAGAGCTCCCGCACCCGATCCAATTTTTTGTGCTGAAGGTCATGGTGATAGGCCACCGGCATACTGGAGACCGGCCCTGTATCCGGGTTTAGGAAAGGCCCCTGAAATCTAAATTCAGCCGTGCCCTTTTTTTCCGGAAGCTTCCCGAGCCGGACACTGCCGCTGGCATGGGACAGGCGCGTAACGGAACGCACCATAACGATATTTTTTATTTCCTCTGAAAGTTCGAAGGCCCACCTGGTCATATCCTTGGCTTCCTGAAAATCCCCGGGTTCCAAAAGCGGGATTTCAATCATCCGGGCGAAATGACGGGATTCTCCTTCATTCGCACTGGACAGGGCTCCCGGATCATCACAGCTCACCAGGACCAGTCCCCCGCGAGTCCCGGAGCCGGCCAGATGAAGCAGAAAATCAGAGGCCACATTCACCCCATTCTGCTTCATGGGGCAGATGGCCCGCAGTCCGGCAAAGGAAGCCGCGGCCGCTACCTCCAGCGAAATCTTCTCATTGGTGGACCATTCCACATACAAATGGCGTTCCCTGGCCACCTTGGATAAATTCTCGATAATTTCCGAGGAGGGTGTGCCCGGATACCCTGCGGCCACGTGGACTCCGGCTTCCAAGGCGCCACGGACAATGGCTTCATTGCCCATCAATAACACCCGCATCCCCTCTTTGTTCTCAATCCATTTCGACATGATGATTTCCTTTTGTCAGACAGGAGGCCTGACCTATTGGGTACAATAATCTTATTAAACTCGGCATTCCCGCGCAGGCGGGAATCCAGCCCAGGCGTAACCAATTATAAACACTGGATTCCCGTTTCCACCCCGGGGATGTAGTCCTGTCAGGGACGGAATTCGGAATGCCGAAAATGAGCTCTTCCGGATTTTTACAGGACAATCAATTTTTGATTGTGCTCAATTAACCCAAAATCCGGCAAATAACGGAATCCCTTCGATCCACATAAATCAGATCTTCAGGGGTTCCGGTTTTCTCCATAATCGTTTTCAAGGCTGTCCTTTTTTTATTCAGGGCGGCCTTTTTCAGTTCCTCAAGGACTTCGGCCGGGACCTCCCGGAATTCCAGGATGCCTTTTTTACGGGCCAGATCAATGAGGTCCTGACCGGTTTTTGTCCGGACAATAACCTGATTCCAGGACCGGAGGGTCTCCCAGTCTTCGGGCAAGCGGGCGGACCCGACGGAAATGTCGGCAAACTCGGCAGTCGTATCGAGGCAGATACGGCAGCCCTCCCGGACCAGGGGATCGATCTCCTCCCAGGGAATGGCGATGGCTCCGGTTTGGGTAAAAACGGCCACCTGCCCTTTTCCCGGCGGGATATCCATGCCGACGATTTCTTCCAGATTGGTCCGGGTTTTAAGGAGGGGGATTAATTTTTTCCAAGACAGGGTCCAGCCACAAAAAAGGCCGACGACCAGCTTTAGTTTATCGATATTATTGTCCTTTTCCGGAAAGGGCTTCATCCGCATCTTGGCCAGGGCCAAGGCCTGACAGGGCGTGGCTACAACGCCGATTTTTTGGGAATCACTTTGGGCCGCCCGGTTGAAGGCCGCTATCGTACCGGCAGCGATAAATTTACTTTTCCCCCGCTTTCGTACTTCCGCGGCTTCCCCCACCGCCACACCCTGGTGAGTAAAACGGTCACCGCCCTGGGCCACCACGGCCGTATCGATGATCCCTTCCTCCAAAGCCAAACTCATCAGGGCCGATACCGTACCGCCGTGCTGGGCCTGTCGGCGAATTTTCTCATCGGCTGCCCGGCAGATAGAATAATCCTTGACCGCACCAATTTCCGGGGTCAGGTCCTGGGGATCAAACAAACGGGCCCGAAGGGAATCCAGATCCGTTGCCGTTCGCGGACAAAAGGCAAAACATCTCCCTTCCTGAAGATCGCAGACGTGGAGGGTGACCACCTCGTCTTGATAATAGGCCTGGTAGGGGCAGAGGTTGACGCAGGCGCCGCAAGCCGTACAAAATTTGGTTTCCCGGACACGGGTCCGCAACGCCGCCTGGCCATGGCCCTGAATGGTATCGCTCATCACAATCTCCTTCTCATCAATTCTTCCAAAGCCTAAAATAAAAAGGCCAGAAATTCAATTTAATTATGGTAAACGAAAGATAAAAATAATCTGCCCTCCCCCAAAAAATACAGTCTTCAACCTATTCCTTTATGGCTCTCTTCATAGTACTTTTAAACCCATCAGGTGTTTTATTAAATATCCTTAAAAATGCAACCAGGGAGGATCGAAGATGAACCGAAGGAAGGACAGCCGTATCTCCAAAGCCAATTTGATCAACGAAGGTTTGCTGGAAAATGAACGGGGTGAAGAAGAATCGATTTCGGAAGAATTCGTCTCGGCTCCCCTATTTAGCATTTCAGAGGCCGCCAAGTCACTGGGAATCGGGCGGAAGGAGCTTTATCGCCTGATTGAATGGAGAGAAATTAATACCATCAAGTCCGGCAATTCCCTCCGCGTGGAGGGGAAGAGCCTGGAAGCCTTTAAAGCCAGCGGTAAAACGATTTCGGTCTAATCCCGCTTCCCTTATGGGTCGCCGATTCCCGAAGAAGCGAAGTAGTGCCAGGTTCTCTTCCTTCAGTTAAAGGCCTTTTCTCACAACCAGCCCGGTCCCATAGGACGAAACCAGTATCAGGGCAAATGGAATCCATGTTCCCATCAGGCTGGCAAACATGTCTAAACTTCCGTTGATCATCAGGGCCACGACAAAAAAATCCACGGTGATCACGAAGCCAACGAAAATCAAGGCCGTTGGTAAAGGGGTCGTATAGCTGAATTTGAAAAAATAATTGAGTGAGACCAGTGAAAAGAAGATCGGTGCTCCGATGGCATGGATGATCAGCGTATTCTCTAACGAGGTCAAGGCCAGGCCGAATCCCATGGTTGCGGCACAGAGCACCCATCCAATAAAGGCATGGCTCAAAATGATCAATATTTTTTTGGGGGACATTACCTTCTCCTGACGACATTACAGGACCGGCAAGGATTTTTCCATTTCCCTTGACTATATTATCCTCTCTACGTATAGTCAAAAAAATTTTAGGAACATTTCAAAAACACATCAAGATTTGGGAAAGCCATGCCTTTTGAAGCCATTTTGTTAATTGTTTTCGCATACTTAGTTGGGTCCATTTCGACCGGCGTAGTCCTTTCCAAAATATTCGGTCAAGGAAACCTCCAGGAAGAAGGCAGCAAGAATATCGGGGCCACCAATGTCTCCCGGTTAATGGGTAAGAAGTGGGGGGTTCTGACTTTATTCGGGGATATGCTTAAAGGGATGATCCCCATCTGGATAGGCCAATGGGTTTTGGGGAGGGAGGGCGATACGGGCTTTTTCTTTATTTGTCTCATGGCCCTGGCCGCCTTTCTGGGACATCTCTTTCCAATTTACCTGGGATTTAAAGGAGGAAAGGGGGTCGCTACGGCTTTTGGGATTTTCATTCTAATCGGTCCCAAGGCCCTCCTGATAGCCATTCCTATTTTTGTGCTGGTCGTTTATTTTGGAAAATATATCTCACTGGGATCCATGATTGCCGCCGGATCATTTCCAATCCTATTGATTTTATTTAACTATAACATCTATGCCGTAATGCTTTCCATTATCATCGCTTCTGCAATTATTTTCAAACACCAAGAGAACATCCGTCGTCTTATCAAGGGAGAAGAAAAACCCTGGCATGGGGGGAAAAACCTAAACCAAGAAAATCCGTAACACTTTAGGTGTTTGAAAAGAGGGATTTTGTTCACCGCAAAGCCGCAAAGGACGTAGAGAGATTTTCTTTGCGCTTTCTGCGCCTCTGGAGTGAAAACAGTTTTTCAAAAAGCTAAACTGATACGAAAATCCAAGTCCTGGAGACCATGCAGATTAATTATTAACCTTAGCGGATTACCATGAAGCAGGGCTCTCTATCCAACCCGGCCCTATAGATTATCCCAATATTTCCTCTCCTTTTTAAGCTTTTTTGAAATACGGAAGGCGGTTCCCTTTTTCTTCTTAGGCCAGGGATCCTGATCTTCTTCCATGAACGTTTCCTTATCCCGGTCCATTAATTTATTCTGAATCCGTTGGGCGAATTCTTCGGAGCGAATCCATCCGGCTTGGTAACTCCGGCAAAAAGAACCCAATTCCTGGTCGGAAGTGACTACTAATGTCTTTTCCCTATCGCGTTGCACTAACCGTTTAATAATATCATCAGCGGTTTTTCCCAAGGGGGAGTACAAAATTTTTATCCCCTTATAAATATCCCTCCCTTCAAAGAGTCCCCCCCCTTTACCGCCGTCAAAAACGACCGTAATGGTATGAGGGGCCCTTTGTCGGTATTGAGATAACCACTCCAATAGCTTCTCCCGGCCTTTGGAAAAATCAGCCTCTTCCACCCGGGCTAAAGATGGAAATTTTCGAATCAGATTGTAGCCATCAACAAGGAGTCGGATTGCCATTTTTAAATTTAATATTTCATTATTTATTAATTATTTTGGCATCATCAGATCGACAATGCGGATTAATTCCTCTTCGGAATGGAAATAGATTTCCAAGGCCCCGCCCTTCTTTTTTCTCTTTAGCTTGATGCGGGTCTTATATTTCTGAATCATCTCCTTCACCCAGTCTTCTTCAGCCAAAGAAGCTAAGCGGCCCTTCTTAACCTGGGCCGGTTCCCCTTTTTTCATAATACGTTCCAGTTCTCTAACCGAAATTCCTTTTTCAATAATTTCCTTGGCCAATCGGATCTGTTCTTGAGGAGATTCCAGGGCCAGCAGACACTTGGCATGGCCGAAGGAAACCGCTCCTTCAGAGATTTTTTCCTGGACCCAGGGGGATAATTTCAATAAACGCAAAATATTGGCAACGGATGAGCGGTCTTTCCCGACTCGCCGCCCCACCTCCTCCTGAGAAATACCGAATTCCTGAATCAATCGCTGATAGGCCTCGGCTTCTTCCATGGGATTCAGGTTCTGCCGCTGGATATTTTCTATCAGGGCCAATTCTAACTGGGCCGTCGGTTCGGCCTCCCGGATCAATACCGGGACTTCTGTCAGGCCTGCTCGCTGGGCGGCCCGCCATCTCCTTTCCCCGGCGATTAATTCATAGCCATCGTCGATTTTTCGGACCAGCAAGGGCTGGATAATCCCTTTTTCTTTTATGGATTCGGCCAATTGGTCTATCGAAGCCTCTTTGACCTTCTTGCGGGGCTGTAGAGGATTGGGCTGAACTTCTTCAATACCCACATAAAAAAAGGACCTCTTTTCACCTTTCGGGGTTTCAACGGTCGGAATCAAGGCCCCTAATCCCCGACCCAACCCCCTTTTTTTTGGACCAAAGACCCGGCCGTCATCCATTTTTTTTCTCCCTTTCCACTAATTCTTTGGCCAGTTCCAGATAGCTTTGGGCACCACGGGAATTGACATCATATAAAACAACCGGAAGGCCATGACTGGGGCTTTCGCTGATCCGAACATTTCTCGGAATAACGGTCTTAAAAACAAGTTCCTTAAGATGGGTCCGGACTTCGGCTTCGACCTGTCCGGAAAGATTGTTGCGGATATCAAACATGGTCAGCAGGATACCTTCAACAACCAGGGAGGGATTTAAATCCCTTTGAACAATCTGTATGGTCGTTAAGAGCTTACCCAATCCCTCTAAGGCATAATATTCGCATTGAGTTGGGACAATTATGGATTGTGCGGCGGTCAGGGCATTAACGGTCAGTAAACCCAGGGAAGGAGGGCAGTCCAGAAAAATATAGTCGAATTCCGGAATTATTGAACTGATTTTGTTTTTAAGCACCTTTTCGCGCTGCGGCAGCGGCACCAATTCGATATCAGCCCCGACCAGATCCATATCCGAGGGAATTATTTTTAAGAAGGGGAGGTCGGTTGATAATATCAGATCGGCAGGATCAAGTTGGTCAACCAAAAGATGATAGATGGAATGCTGGAAGGTCTGCTTGTTGGCACCGACCCCGCTGGTAGCATTCCCTTGGGGGTCAAAGTCTATGATTAAGGTCTTTTTCTCGGCAAGAGCCAAGGCTGCAGCCAGATTGATTGCCGTAGCCGTTTTCCCCACCCCACCCTTTTGATTAACAACACAAATAAGCTTTCCCATGAGGCCCCTTTATTTTAATGGCCCACTATTACACAAAAACCTCCCCTTGAAAAGAGTTTTAAGTGTTCCACGTGGAACATTGCCGTAAATCTATTTTTCACCGCAGAAACTCCGAGGCCATAGAGAAGAAAAATCATCTCCAAAAGGGAAAGTAGTCCAGGGGCCAGCGAATCCCTTATAAATTACAAATTTGTATTTATATAATAACAAGGTGTTACATTTTTGTATTTCAATAACCGTTTGGTCTAAAAAATTACCATATAATTTACTGGTTTAATTAAATAATTATATATTGGTCCTTATGGCAAGACTTTTGCTATATCTCAGCCTATTAAATCAATAAATACAGGTCAAGGGGAGATAATGTTCATGAAAAATAAAAAATGGGGCCCTGTCTTGCTCTTTTTTTCGATTCTCTTAACAACCCACCTGGTTTGGGCCGGGGAAAAACCTCCCATCGATACGGGATCTACCGCCTGGATGCTCATTTCTACCGCCCTGGTCCTGCTCATGGTGCCGGGGTTGGCCATGTTTTATGGCGGCCTGGTCCGGACCAAGAATGTTTTGGGAACCATGATGCACAGTTTTGTCTCTATGGCCATTATCGGGGTCCTCTGGGCGGTTTGCGGCTACGCCCTGTCTTTCGGCAAAAATATCCTGGGCGGCTGGATAGGCTGGAACCCGGATTATTTCTTTTTAAAGGGCATTGATGATTCCATCCACAGCGCCGGCGTTCCGGAATATGTGGTGGCCATGTTTCAAGGCAAATTTGCCATCATTACTCCAGCCCTCATCGCCGGGGCCTTTGCCGAGCGGGTCCGATTCCGAAGCTACTGTGTTTTTATCACTTTGTGGTTTCTCTTTGTTTATTGTCCTCTCTGCCACTGGATCTGGGCCGAAGATGGGTTTCTTTATAACCTGGGTGCCCGGGGCGTAATTGATTTGGCCGGCGGGATGGTGATCCATGTCTCTGCCGGGGTGAGTGCCCTGGTGGCGGTTTTGTATTTGGGTGCCCGGCATGGCTATCCCAAATTGATCAGCACCCCTAATAACCTGGTCATTACCATGATCGGGGCCGGTTTGTTATGGGTGGGTTGGTTTGGATTTAATGCCGGTAGTACCGTTTCCAGCGGCTTGGATACGGCCAGGGCTTTGACGATGACCCAGATTTCGGCTGCCTCCGGGGCCTTGACCTGGATGCTTATTGAAACGCTGCATCTCCGTAAAGCCACTTCTCTGGGGTTTGCAACCGGTATCCTGGCCGGATTGGTAGTGATTACCCCCGCAGCCGGGGTGGTACAACCCATAGGGGCCTTGGCCCTGGGGTTCTTTTCGGCCCTGGTCTGTTATGGA
The DNA here is from genome assembly GCA_016219225.1 of Deltaproteobacteria bacterium. Taxonomy (NCBI): domain Bacteria; kingdom Pseudomonadati; phylum Myxococcota; class Myxococcia; species Deltaproteobacteria bacterium. The sequence continues at coordinate 6,534 of JACRBX010000130.1, read as the reverse complement.
GCCATTCTATTAAAATATAAACTGGGTTACGATGATTCGTTGGATGTCTTTGGTGTCCATGGAGTCGGGAGCGGTCTGGGAGTCCTTTTGCTCTCCTTTTTTATCCGGCCGAGTTGGATGGCCGAAGCCGCCAAGAAGGCCGGCGGGTCCTGGGGTGCCTGGAACCAACTCGGGATTCAGGGCGCCGGTATGGGAATTACCATTGTCTATGCCGCCTTGGTCACCTTAATATTAGTCGTTCTGATCAACAAAACCATCGGGTTTCGGCTGGACCACAACGATGAACTCATCGGTCTGGATGAAAGTATGCACGGCGAACATGGTTACGGGTTGATGGATGTAAGGTAAGAAGCGGGGGATGCCCCCGCAGGGGCGAGCGCCATGAAGCATAAAAAAGGATTCAAGGGGTCCAGGGGCCAAGGATTCAAGTGAAAGGCTTGGAATTTAAAACCCCTGAACCCTATTTTCGTTCTAAGCACTCATGCCCGGGTCGGGCACTACGAAGAATGAAAATGTCTTTCGCCGACCCCCGATCCCTGACCCCCGACCCTGAACGTTATTTTCGTTCTAAAGCGGCAAAGACACATTAAAAAACCGGCCGGTCCCAACCTCCTTAAACTGCAGTCTCAGATCCCTGGCGGAAGCGGCTTCTCCAGGAAAAAAGATAAAACCATGAACGATTTCCATGGGCCGAATAGCCCGGTTTTCAAGGGATTTGTTTCTTAGATCTTCGGAGATATTCTGACCGGCCTTATCGGAACCATAGGCAGCGGCTCCTCCGAGGGTGGCCCCGGCTGCTGCCCCCAGAGCTGCCCCTTTGCCTGCGGCCTCCCCTACGCCTCTACCGCCGACGATACCGATCGCAGCACCAATTAAAGCCCCGGCAGCCGCACCCAGAAATCCATGTTTTACCGCCCCGGAACCAATCCCGGCTAATTCGCTGTGTTTCGCTACGCGTTCATAAGCCAACCGCTTGTCCAATACCGGCCAAAGATTATTTTGATAATCGACCAGAAAGGTCTGGGTCGGGTTGATTTCTATGGGTGAAGTCCCTCTGTGATCCATTACTATTTGAACTGGTAGCAATCCGGCCCCACGGATATCAAAACCAAAGGCATTCTGGGCCTCATTAGGGTCACTGAAGGATCTGGCACCTATCTGTATCCCCGCCACCTGGGTCATGTTGGAATAACTTGCCGGCATCTTTAGGGGGACCACCTGTTGGGTGTAAGGACTGCACCCCCAGATAAACAGGCTGATCAATACTATTCCCAATATAGCAATGGGGCTTTTCTTCATGGCGTTTTCTCCTTTAGCATAGAGTTTCAGGTTTCAAGTCTCAAGATGCAAGTTTCAACTATAGTCCCTTGCAGAAGTAATTTGCATTTTCAAAAATCGTGTTGCCTCAGAGTAGCATGGGGCTTCACTATAAATTATAAAGGATTCTTTGCATTTCTTCTATATTTTTAATCACATTATGGCTTATAAGACAAAGAATTTCAGAAAAAGTTAAATGGAATGGAGATGTTTATGTTTGAAGGGACGAGGATGAGAACTCCTAACTTATTTTCGAATTAAGCCCTCATACCCCAGGGTGCACCACGAAGCATGAAAATTAGATTTTGCCGAGTAATGGCTAAAGACCTGTAACCGTCCGTCCGCTTGAGGCGACTTGATTTCCCTTACGGTCACGTATTACTGTGTCAAAGCAAGATATTTTTTGACCCAGAGCGATTTTCTCCTGGATCAAATCCCTGACCCCGACTTTCCGGTGTGGGATTTTTTGGCTCCCTAATATCGGGGGGGCAAAACGTCTGTTTTCAATTACACAAACAGGGTGGTCTTGGCATCTAAGGCAAAATCCAGAAAGGAGGCCGCCCCTCCCAATTCGATTTCGTCAACGAGATCTTCCTTTTTAACGCCCATAACATCCATGGTCATCTGACAGGCAATCAGTTTGACCCCGCCTTCGATGCAGGCTTTTAACAATTCGGGAATGGTAGGGACATTTTGCTTAGCCATCCAGTTGTTCATCATGCTGGTAGCCATGGCGGTCATCCCAGGCAGGACTCCGATGATATTAGGGACAGGTATGGGCATGGCCGGGTTAGCCAGGGAAGGAACCTTCAGATTTTTATTCTTTTTTTTGTTTAAAATATCCAACCCATAGAAGGTAAAAAAGATACCGACTTCCAAGTCGAAGGCCGCCCCCGTACTGGCTAAAATCAAAGGCGGGTAGGCCATGTCCAGAGTACCCTTTGAGGCTATTATGGCCAATCGGTTCTTCTGGCCAACCTGGGCAAGTCTTTCTTTTAAGATCTCATCCACACGGTCATCAATGAGTTTTTTGATCTGAGCCTCGTCCATGGGTCCTCCTTAAAAAGTTAGAGGTGGGGAAATTCTATCATACTCCTTTATCAAGATTGGGAATGGTCGGGACGACTGGATTTGAACCAGCGACCCCAGCGTCCCGAACGCTGTGCTCTACCAGACTGAGCCACGTCCCGACTACTAAAATATAACACCAATAGGCTTTGTTGTAAAGAGGTTTGACGGTCTAAATTTTTTCAGGGTGTTTTGAAAGGATTTCCAGGAAATTTTTCAAGATCCGGGCTGTAGCCCCCCAGATGACATCTCCCTGGTAATTTATCCAAAGGTTAAAAATAGACTGGCCGTTGAAAGAGACGGGCCCTTCTTTCAAATCTTCTTTTTGGAGATAATCGAGGGGTAGTTCAATCAGGCGCTCCACCTCGAAGGGGCTCAGTTTAAATGGATAGGGGTAGGGGATGATCCCGACATAGGGACAGATACGAAAATTGGTAATGGTAACCAGGTGGTCTAATTCCCCTAAGATTTCAACCGTATCCATTTCGATCCCGATTTCCTCCTCGGTCTCTCGTAAAGCCGTAGTCAGACAATCCAGGTCCTCATAATTAAAAGCGCCCCCCGGAAAGGAGATCTGCCCCTTGTGATGTTCCACCCGGTCCGTTCGTTTAGTCAACAGGATATGGGTCTTCCGGTTTTTCTGGAATAAAGGAAGCAACACTCCGGCCGGCGTCAAATCCGGGCGATCGGTTATCTGGCTCTGTCTTTTGTGAAGCAACCGTTTTAGTTTTTCTTTTTGCATGATTCGATTTTTTCGGTATTTGTTACCATTTTTGAGTTATGAAATAGTTTTGTCTGACAGGATCAACAGGATTTCGGTTTGTGTCTTTCTTCCGAACAGGCACAGATTATCCGGTGAATCCTGTCAAATTTACTCTTTTGCCGTTCCGTATTCTTCAAGATATTCATCAAACGCTTTTTTAAGGGAGAGGGAGATGGGCTGCCAGACTCCTTCCACCTGGACCGGGATCTGCTCCTCAAAAAGATATTGGATAATCTCGCTAATAGGTGCTATGGAATATACCGGTACCCCGGTCCTTTCGGTAAATTGACCTAAAGCATCTTCACCTTTTATTCCTAAAAGAACCTTCCCTTCCGAATCATAACAGGCCGTGGTCTGTTGGCGATCAATGCCAAGACACAATCCCACGATCCGGACGGAAATCTTTTTCTGTTCCCTTTCGAGGGCAATCTTTTCCAAAAGGTCATATTTGGTGGCCATGGAGGTACCTACATCGTCCACGATCCAAAGGCCGCATCCATCAAAGAAGGTGTTGTTGACCATCAGGTTTTTTTGTCCCGAGGCCTCACCGTAAGCCTTGATTTCTTTTCGATCATATTCAAAATATAATTCTTTTTGATATTCTGTCCAGAAGTTTATGGCCATGGCCTGGGCGATGGCACTTCCCTTGTAAGAAGGACCTAAAAGGATATCCACTTCCAGCAGCCGGTTGGACTCGAGGAGCAGACGGGTAAAAAAAGAGCCCAGTCGAAAGCTCAATTTCCCGGTACACAGACGTCCCATATTGACAAAATAGGGACTGGGCCGGCCATCCTTTAAGACCAGGCCTTTTCTGAAAAAAAGACTGCCTGCTTCCGCTAAAAAAAGGGCAAATTCTTGTTGATAGGGTTTAAGAACCATAATTAAAACCTCCCGGTTATTTGAAAAAAAAGTCCGATCCGCAGGGCTCTGGCTTCATTTAAATGGACTACGGCCTGGGTATTGTTGGAAAAATAGGTCGTATTCGTGCCCTCCGGTACATAGAAATAGAAAATCCGGCCCCCTCCCTCGATTTCCAGCATTTTTAGGGGACAAAAAGCCAAAGAAAGGGCTCCATCCAAGCCTAATAGGCCAAAGTTGTCGGCCTCATGGGCAAAGCTGGGGTCCTTTTTAAAATCATCCCGCAGGTTCCAAACGCCACGACCCCGATAATGGATATAAGGAAATAAGGCCAAAGAACCTTTCAAACGTAGTTGTTTCCCCTTGGGTTCGGGGGGATTTAATAATTCCAACTCCCCTTTGATCCCCAAGCGCAGGGCATCCCAGTTAAAGTCATAACGGGAATCCAGACCGGCAAAAGGCTGGTCAGTTTCCGCTCCATAAAGAGTGATCCATCGGCCGTTGTTCATGCGAATTTTTTCTTCATAATGCTGCCATCCCAGAAAAGGTTTAAGGGTCCATCGGGGCTTTGCGACAGAAAAAAAAGGGGGCTGGATATCAACCATCCAAAAAACTGTTTCTCCGGTAACATCAAATCCGGATTGGTGATATAAGGACCCTTCCTGGTAATCCTTGTCGAAACCCTCACTGGTCGAGCTTTGGCCTTTTCCATATTGAAGCCTTAAGGAGCCGGAGGTATCGGGATGCTTTAACTCCAATGTTATGAAAGGGATCAAACTGTCCATCTTTTTAAAATCAAGGGCCGATTTGCCTCGGGCCGATTGCCCCGGAAAGCTGATCTCCCAAGAAGAAGAACCCTGGGTAATAAGATATCCCAATCCCAGATCCAAATAATTGGAGCGCTGGCCCCAGCCCGGGGAGTTGGTTGGCGCTATTGTAAGCGAGGCGTTAAGCGCACCGGCAGCGGCCACCGGTCGTGGGGTCAGTGGCAGAACCAGCAAAGAAACGAGCACAGACACGAAGAGATATTGTTTCATAAAAGGGCTTTTCTTGACTTTTAATCCTTTCCCCCTATAATCTTTCAAACCCTGTTCATCGAGGAATGAAGGAACGACAGAATGCGCTTTGGAATTGACTCTTTATTATCCCATCCGCCATCGGATTTGCTTAAAAGACGCTGGGGGCTCCTTTCCAATCAGGCCTCGATTAATCAAGAAGGATACTATAGCAAAGATCTCCTGCGGGGTAAATTTCAAAATAACCTGACCTGTCTGTTCTCGCCCCAGCATGGCTTTTGGGGGACCGAACAGGATAATATGGTCGAGACCCCGGACAGCCGGGACCCGGCCACAGGTCTGCCTATTTATAGCCTTTACAGCCGGACCCGCCGCCCCACGGCCCGGATGATGGAGGCCTTCGATGTCCTGTTCATTGACCTCCAGGATGTGGGGACCCGGGTCTATACATTTATCACTACCCTGGCCTACTGTCTTCAGGAATGCCAAAATTATCGAAAAAAAATCGTGATCCTCGATCGTCCCAACCCGATTGGAGGGATCGCCGTAGAAGGAAATATCCTTCTACCGAACCTGACTTCCTTTGTCGGGGTCTATCCTTTGCCCATGCGTCACGGCCTGACTATGGGGGAACTGGCCCGATTATTTAACCAGGAAATGGACATCGGCGCCGACCTTCGGGTGATCCCCATGGAAGGCTGGCAGCGGTCGATGTCTTTTGATCAAACCGGTAACCCCTGGGTGATGCCTTCTCCGAATATGCCTGCCCTTTCCACGGCCCTGGTCTATCCCGGACAGGTGCTCTTGGAGGGGACGAACCTCTCGGAAGGAAGGGGAACTACCCGGCCCTTTGAAGTTTTCGGGGCCCCTTTCATCGATCCCCAAAAAGTTAATGAACTCATCAGGGATACGTCTTTGCCGGGAGTTCAATTGATCGAAATGGCCTTTCGTCCGACCTTTCAAAAATGGCCGGGTCTGGAATGTCGGGGTTTTTTTCTGCGGGTTTATGATCCGGAGGCCTTTAAACCCTATCGGACCTCTTTGAGGTTAATCCAGGCCATCCGGACCCTGTATCCCGAGGACTTTATTTGGAAGTCCCCTCCTTATGAATATGAAACCGAAAGGATGCCCATTGATCTGTTGGTCGGCGATCAACTGATCCGTCAAGCCCTGGAGGCCGGGCAACCCATTACGGAACTTGAGGCCTCCTGGCAGGATGGGCTGAATAAATTTTTACGGCTGCGACAAGAATATTTACTCTATCCCTGATTTTTTCATCTCTTCTTCCTTATGCCCGATTTCCAAAAATCGGCTTCTCCAGAATTCAGAATGAGGTTTTTTATCTGCTTTGTTTTTAATATTGGTGGGTTACGCTTCGCTGCTCCCACCCTACAGGAATTTTGCCACTTGATCGACAAAACTTTGTCGATGTTGATTTATTAAGCGACTAAAGAAGTCGATAGGCATGGATAGACCGAATTAGAGGGAGGACTCTTTATTATGGGGGCCAGA
>JACRBX010000129.1 GCA_016219225.1 Deltaproteobacteria bacterium | reverse complement strand
CCCCCGGTCATGCTCTCGATCAGCCGGCCGATCTTGATGCGGTCTTCCGTCGGGATCTTGGCGACGCCGGAGAAATATTTTTTTACCAAATGCCCCACATCTTCACTCCTGAGATCGTATTCGCTGGGCAGGGTGGCCAAAAATCCTCCGGCCAGATCGGCGGCCAGACGGGCCACTTCGAAATGAAAACGGGTGGCATTATGTTTGCCCACATTGGCCAGCATGGTATCCACCATGTAAGCCCCGGAGGGGGTGGGCCAGCCTTCGGCCGCGCAGGCAATGGCAGAACTGTAGAGGGTTTCACCCAGATGGATCATCTCGGTCACCTTGTCCCGTACATGGGAGGCCTTGGCCGTTCCCTGAATCTGGGCCAGATAGGTGACGGCCCCGGTTAAGACATCGATCAATCCGGTTTTACAGCCGCCGTAATTGGCCCGGTGGTGGGCGGCAAAACGGTAGACCAGGGGGCTGGTAAAATCCGTCTCCCCATTCATGAAAACCCGCTCCCAGGGCACAAAGACATCTTCAAAGGCAATGACCGCCTCGCCGCCGACCCCGCCGAAAATAGGGTTTCCGGCATCGATCCGTTCCAGGTTATCCTTACGGGTATCATTGGCCTGGCGGCCGAAGATCATGGTCACGCCGGGGGCATCGGCCGGAACGGCACAAACGATGGCGTAATCTTTGGATTTTTCATCCATGGCGGTGGTCGGCATAATCAGGATCTCGTGGGAATTGACCCCTCCGGTCATGTGCAGTTTGGCCCCACGGATAACCAGGCCGTCTTCCCGGCGTTCCACGACATGGACATATTGATCCGGGTCGCTCTGTTCGGCCGGGCCTTTGGAGCGGTCCCCTTTGGGGTCGGTCATGGCCCCGACTACCATCAGGTTTTCCTCCTGGATATAAGTCAGCCACTTCTTGAAACGCTCAAAATAATCCGTGCCGTATTTCTGGTCGATTTCATAGGTCACCGAATAGGTGGCATTGATACCGTCCAGCCCCACACAACGTTGAAAGCAGGACCCGGTCTTCCGGCCCAGGGCACGCAGCAATTTGGCTTTTTTAATTAAATCCTCCACATTCTGGTGGACATGGGTAAAACGGCTGATGGTCTCCCCGGTCAAATGGGAAGTGGCTGTCGCCAGGTCCTTATATTCCGGATCATCGGCCAGGGCATAAGTCATGGCTGCGGCCCGCACATGGGGGGCCGTGGCCGGATGACGGGTGACATCCTTGATTTTTTTACCCTTGTAATAGATCACATGGTTTAATTTTCGCAGACTTTTCAGGTAATCCTGGGCAGTTTTAATTTTCATGTTTTATATCCTTTCAGGTCACTTCTGATTTTTATTTTCCATGAAGGGCGTTACAAAAAAATTTGCTGCTATCATTAAAGGTTTTTTTCGAAAAATGCAAGCCCTTTAAATTGGCTATTCCTGGGATCCTTCCAGCAGCTCCCGGATAACGGGTTTGACATAGATATCATTGAGCGGAAACTGCCTCAGGGCCTCAATGAGGATACGGATTTTCTCTTTTACGGTTGTCTGGGAGTGGATAATCAACACATATTTCCCTTTCAGACGACAGAGCCCGCCGCTTATGGAGGTCTCTTCTGCATTTACGGGCTCGTAACGGATGGCTATTTCAAGCCGGCCGGCCAGTTCTTCAAGCTGATTCAGAAGCAATTCGTCATGCAAGGCAAGACCTTTTATTTCATCCCTCAATCCAGACTTAACGGGATCGAGGGATACCCAATTGTTTGAACCGTGTAATCCGTGAAACCCGTGCCAAAAACCTATTTTCGAACTAAAGTATAACAAGGGACTAATTTTTAGTCGAGTGGTTTTATATCCCTTTTTTATCTTGACAGCCGGACCCGATTGCCTATGATAGGTCCTGAAATCAGGATAAAAGGAGAATGCTATTATGGAGATTAAAGATCGGGTGGCCCTGATTACCGGCGGGGCTTCGGGGCTGGGCGAAGGTACGGCGAGATTTCTTTTGGAAAAGGGAGCAAAAATTTCCATTCTGGATTTTGCCGAAGAAAGAGGGCGGATGCTGGCTTCGGAATTAGGGCCCAGGGTCATTTTTTGCAAGACCGACGTCACTGATGAAAAAACGGTCCAGGCCGCTGTAGACCAAACCATGGCCGCCTTCGGGGCCGTCCATTTTGCCGTCAATTGCGCCGGGGTGGCCACTCCCGGAAAGGTCCTGTCCAAAGAGGGGCCTATGCCCATCGTCCCATTTAACCAGGTGGTGCAGATTAACTTGATCGGTACCATGAACGTGATCCGGTTGGCGGCGGAGCAGATGGTTAAAAATGTCCCTAATGCCGACGGCGAAAAAGGGGTGGTCATCAACACGGCCTCCATCGCCGCCTTTGAAGGCCAATTCGGCCAGGCCGCCTATGCCGCTTCCAAGGCCGGTGTGGCCGGCATGACCTTGCCCATCGCCCGGGAGTTTGCCGGCTACGGTATCCGGATCATGACCATTGCCCCGGGAATATTCGGAACGCCGATGCTCGGCGGGATGTCGGAAAAAGTCAAAGAGTCCCTGATTAATATGGCCCTGTTTCCTAAACGATTGGGACAGCCCATCGAATTCGCCATGTTAGCGGCCCAGATCATTGAAAATCCCATGTTGAACGGCGCGGTGATCCGCCTGGACGGCGGACTGCGTCTGGGGGCCAGATAAGATATTCGAATCCGTTTAGCTTTTTGAAAAACTATTTTCACCGCAGAGACGCCAAGAACGCAAAGAGAGAAAAATTTTTCCTTTCTGTTGAGAGGACAGAAAGAAAAAGCTTTCGCTACCCTTCGGCCGGCTTCCAAACGGAAGCCTTTGTTTTAGGTCGACGAAGTCGACCGCATAATTATGGCCGGAGGCCCTCCGGGACGGAATCCAGAGTTGTTTTGTACAATCCCGCCTCTCACGGGATTGTACAATAATGATTCTCTCTGCGTACTTCGCGGCTTTGCGGTGAACAACGGTTTTATTTTCGAACTAAATCGGCGGGGCGATAGTCACCAGGAGGCGGAGATCGGTTTCGGCCAGCAGACCATGGGGTTCGCTAATGTCCGTGATCAGCACATCTCCGGCTTGAGCCGGCAGGGCGCTATTGTCTTTCCCTAAGAATTTTCCCGACCCCTCCAAGATAGTCAGGCAGACCTGCCCTTCCACATCATGGGAGTGGACAGGAAGCATTTGCCCGGCTTTAAAGTTGAAATTGAGGATTTTGAAATAAGGGGAATCATGGACCAACAGCCGCGAAAAGGCCAGATCGCTGAAATCATTGGCCTGGTACAGATTGGTTTTTTTCATGGGCCTCCTCCGTTTCATTGGGATAGGATCTCAACAGGTTTTTGATAAGTGTACCAATTAAAGAGGAATTAAGCAATGGAAGAAAAAGATTTTAAAGCCCTTTTTACCGACCAAGCCTTACAGGATATTTTCCCCCGTCAACGGGCGGACCAATTTTTCGAAGCCCTTTACGGAGACTTCGAAGAAGGGGCCTACACCATCGGTTTGAAATTCCAACGTTATGATCCGGCCCAAAAAACCCTTTTCTTCGACCTGGAGCTGGAAGAACGGCCCGGGAAATGTCTGGCCTGTAATCTGACCTATGGACTGCCCGAGGTCTTTTCCCGCCATCCGATCATCGATATCAAAGGGGTGGTTAAAGAAATAAAAAAGCTCCTGGGAGACGGGGTCCGTTGCCAGGAGTGGACCCTGGGCCGGACCCAGCCCGTTTCTAAAAATTTGCATACGATTCCTTTGAGGGTAAGACTTGAAATTCAGTAAAGTAATAATCATTACCCTATAAAAAATTTGACCCCAACAAGCTATATAAATTAGCATTTTTCAGGTGATAATCAAGAGAGAAAATTTTTTTAAGATTAAAGTAAGTCTTAAAATTTTCCGATAAACAAGAAAAGGGAAATTCTTAGCTTTTTTCGAGACCATTATTCCTAAGTCGGGATTTAGGGCCATGATAGTCAAAATTGAGGTTGACTTTTTGAGGATGGGGATGTACGTCGCCCAACTGGACCGGCCTTATTTTCAAACCCCCTTTTTCAGCCATAAATTCCTCATTAAAACTCAGAAGCAAATCGATCAGTTACAAAAATATTGTGCCTTTGTTTATATCGATACCGAAAAAGGGATCAACGGGAAACCAAGCCGGGAAGACCCCAATGCCCAGGCCGTTAAAAATGTCCCGCAAAATAATGGTAATGGTAGAAAGGAAAGGGAGGAGACGGGGCCCCCAACGGGGGAAGAACTCAGACGGGCTTTAGAGGTCCATCATAAAGCCAAAGAGGTTGTAAAAAACATTATTAACGATATTCGGCTCGGCCAGAGTATTAAAACGGATGAGGCCAAGGAATTGGTTGAAGCCATCATAACCAGTCTCATGGAAGATAAAAATGCCCTGCTTTGCCTCTCCGGATTAAATACTCGGGATGAATATACGGCCGTACATTCAATTAATGTCTGTATCCTTGCCGTCGCTTTCGGCAGGGAGTTGAAATTAGTCTTAGGAGATTTACAGAAGCTGGGCCTGGGAGGGTTGTTACACGATGTCGGAAAAATCAAGATTCCCCTTGAGATCTTAAACAAACCCGGCAGACTGACCGATTCGGAATTTGAAATTATGAAAAATCATGTCCTTCTGGGCCAAGACCTTCTGGAAAAGCAGGGGGGCTTCCCGTCGGAGAGCATAGATGTGGTGTTGCAGCATCATGAAAGATTTAATGGAGAAGGATACCCCTTTGGTCTGAAAAGCAGCCAGATAACCCTCTTCGGAGGGATCGCGGCTATCGTTGATGTGTATGATGCCATTACCAGCGATCGGATTTACCGGAGTTCCATGCCTCCCCATGAGGCTATCAAAAAGCTTTATGAGTGGAGTTCGGCCCTTTTCGACCGGCCCTTGGTGGAACATTTTATAAAAACCATCGGCATCTATCCTGTCGGAAGCCAGGTGGAGATCAATCATTCCGATATCGGGGTGGTGGTTTCCAATCGTCACGAAGATGTGCTGAGACCATGCGTACTCCTCGTCCTGGATAACCAAAACCAAAAATACCGACCTCCCAGGTTGATTGATCTTGCGGAAAAAGACCCTTATTATAATCGCCACCTCTGGTCGGTTACCAAGATTTTCAACTCGGTCCAGAAGGAACTTTTATCGCCTTTTTATAATACCGCCGGCTAATCGGGAATCACCTCCTTTTTAAAAACCCATAAAAGCGCCGCGGCCGGTCGCAATGTCCATTGTCAATTTAAAAAATCTGACCCTGATTTTCTCTGATTTTCTCACAGAAATTGTTTTGGATTTTAAGGGATAGGAAGACTGTTTATTCTTTCAGACTAAATATCCGTATCGGGTTTGCAACGCCTATGCGGCCGGCCAGGTCCGGGGGCAAAAGGGTCATCAATCGCTTGGTGGCTTCTGTTTTTTGGGGGCCGATCTGGCGGGAACCCGGTGCGGCATAAAACTGGTCGGTGCCGATAATAAAGCGATCGGGGAAATCTTTTATCAACTGGAGCCATTCCGGCTTTATGGTTTGTTTATCTTCGCTGATGGGCCTGGTCTCCGGGAGACTTTCCGGGGCCAGCTTAAAACTCATATAGAGATTGGGGTGTTTGCTAAACAGTTCCCGGCAAAGGACCGGGGTCCGGAATCCCGTGTTGCACCAGCCGACGTGGGCCCAAATGATTTTGGTCTTGCGGTTATGGGTCAGCAATCTTTCAAAGGCCGGGATATTTGCTTTAAGTGTTTTGGGGTTGTTGCCGGATCTCCTGAAGATCTTTCGGTCGGGAAGGGGCATGTCTTTTGGAACGGCCTCCATGTGAATATCCATGGGCACATTATATCTGGCGGCTATATCGGCCAACAGCAGGAAAAGGGGATGATCTGCCGGTGTCGATTCATAGGGATGTTCGGGCCTGAAGGAAAAATGCTCTACGGCCAGTTCTCCGAACCCGACGGCCCCCTTGGAAAGAATTGCTTCGGCCGTTTTCACGAATTCGTCTTTTAATTCCGGGCTGATGGAATTCGATTTTCCAGCCGCCTGGATCATGACATTGAGGCTACCGCCGCCCCCCAAGGCCGCCAGGCGATCCGGATAGGCCTGGATCACAGGAACCAGATCGTCTATATCAAACATTCCCCTGTGCCCCGGAGAAAAGGGCGGGGGCATGACCAGAATCTTTCCAATGCCCAGTTGATCCATTTCAGCCAGGGCGGTGCGGGCTGCACCGGGAAAGTCCGAAGGAAAACCGGGCCGGCCGAGGCCAGAGAGATGGTTATGGGCATCAATATAAGCGATTTCATGGGCGGGAGCGGTTTTCTCCGGAGACCCTGGTGATGGTGGCTGGGCCAGGGATTTTCCGGTCAATTCAACCCCCAGGAAAAATGAAAGGAATACGATGCAGAGGAATATTTTTTTCTGGTTTCGATTCATACTGCCTATTGATTCGTCCATTTTTGAATAGTCTCCTGGATTTTTTGAAAGTAGGCCGGGCCGCCGATCAGATAAGTATCGTTATGATCGGCCCCGGGGATTTCATAAAAGGATTTAGGCTCGGGGGCGGCTTGAAAGAGCCTGCGGCCCAGGGAGATTGGAACGATACTATCCTTAGTCCCATGCACCAAAAGGACAGGCATCTGGAGAAGGCTGATTTTGGCAAGGGCCGGATAACGGCCGGCTAATAGTTTTTCACTGAAGACAAACGGATAGTGAACTTTGGCCATGGCCCCCAGGTGGGGGAAACCGGATTCCAGAATCACCCCGGCCGCCGGGACCTGAAGGGCCAGATCCACGGCCATGGAACATCCCAGGGACCGGCCGAAGAGAACGGTCCGGGAAGGGGAGGTCGGGGCTTCTTTAAGAAGGCAGGTCCAGGCCGCGGAGGTGTCCTGATAAAAACCCTGTTCCGAAAGGGACCCTTCGCTTTTTCCATAACCCCGGTAATCAAAGATAAAGACATTGATTCCCTTGGCCAGAAGCAAGGCGATGTTTTCCAGACGGTGGCTGATATTGCCGGCATTGCCATGGCACCAGAGTAAATAAGGTCCCTGGGGATGGGCGGTAAAAAGCCAGCCGTGGAGACTGACCCGATCTCTGGTTTTAAAGAAGAGGTCCCTGGCCTTAAGACCGAAGTCCTCGGGATGTCCGTCATGTTCTTTTTGCGGAAAACAGACGACTGTTTTTTCTAAAAGCCCGTCACAGCCCAAAAGCAGGAAGAACATACCAAGAAATCCTAACCAAAGATATTTTTTTAAATTCCGGAATTCAGGAGCCAGAAACCAGAATTCAGAATGAGTGTGGAATCGTAAAAAAGATTTGGGATTTAACCTGGAATCTAAACATCGCATAAGATCAAGAACAGTTCATAAAAAGTTTTTCCGCATCCTGTTAAATCTTTGGATGGATAAAGTGTAACAGATTGGAGGTCATATTCAAGAACAATTGATGGTATAGGAAATTCCTTTTTGGACGCAGATCGACGCAGGTCGACTCGGATCGGCAGATTTTCGTCGATCGTGCAGATTGCCAAGAATTTGAATATAAAGAATAGTTATCTGCGGGTATCGGCGAAAATCTGCGTCCTAATTTAACGGATCTATCGGGCCTGGGCAACCGGGAGCTGGACATAAGAGGGGTGATTTCCGCCCCTCAATAATCGGAGCCCGGGCGCCGGGTGGATAACCGGCGTATCGAAGTTGTCGGCATCGGCACAGACAACTGAAAGGCGAATCCGGTTTCCCTTCTGGAACCGGTAGGAGATGGGCAGCAGGCAGAAGGTTAAATCAACCGCTTTCCCTGCCGGGATTGGCGCCAGGTCCTTCTGATAATGGGAAGGGTAGGGCAGCCCAAGATTATTGAATGGTGCCGGGTTTTGCTTACGATGAGAGGCCCGGAGGCACCCTTCGGTAAGGTAATGGGACTTCCCCTGTTCATCCACTTCTTCCAGATAGGCGAACACATCCAGGTCCGGGGCCTCGGTGGAGAGCCAGAGATGGATGACCGGATGCCCGGTTATTTCCAGGTCGGTTTCCAGCGGAGAAGTGGTATAGGTCAGGGCCTTTTGGTCGTTTGAGCGCATATCCGGGTAGTTGCGGGGCCAGTTGACGGCATACCATCGCGAATACTTGCCGCTGGTTGTCGAATAATCTACGGTATAGGCATCGGCTCCATCCCTGAGGTCGCGGGGTCCCGGACGGAGAAATCCGTCGTTGATCGAGGCCACGCTTCCGGTTTTCCCCTCGCTGAGGTAAAAGCGTTCCGGTTTCCGGTCGGATAGTGGCCACCGGTCACTGGTGCGCCAGGCCTTCTTTTTTGATTCGCCCATGGTGTAATAATAAATCGAGGGTTCTTTCATAATGCCGTTGTCGATACCCTTCAGCCAGTAGTCGAACCAGCGGTGCACTTCAGCGTCAAAGTCCAAATCGAATTCTTTTTTTTCCACCTGGCTGTGATCCCCGGGGCGGACGATTAAGCGCCTGGGTACGGTCAGGTTGGCATACCAGAGGAACATATCACCCGCTCCGGCGAACAGGTCAAACCAGCCGGTGGTCATGTAGACCGGGATGCCGGATTGATTGATCCGGTTCAGGAGAGGATAGAGATTGCCTGGTCCCTCCCAGATTTTAATTCCATCAGAGGTGGCACTGTCGCGGAAGGGGAATTTTTTAAACCAAAGCTCCGATTGCTTGGCGAGGGTCGAGCCACTGCGTTCCCGGCGGGCCTGGGCGAGCAATGATCCATTCTGGTCCCTATCCACGGGCGTTATCACCGATTCCAAAAAGGACGTAGACCAGGAGAAAAAAGAACCAAAGGTCTTGTTGTAAATACCCCCCGGATACATCACCGAGCCGTACATTTCGAATCCGCTGGAGGTGGGGAAGATGGCTTTGAGATGGGGGTTGCCGCTATGCACGGCCGCAAACTGGATCATGGCCTGAAAAGAGTCGCCATACATCCCGATACGGCCGTTGGACCATTTTTGGGCCGCGATCCAGTTCAGGATTTCATCGGCCTCTTTGGCGCCCACCTCAAAGGAGCCATTCATCACCCCAAAGGAGGCGCCGGTCCCCGGCCGTTCGACTACGATGATGACGTAACCGTGTCTAAGCATGTTTTCAAGGTATCTGTTCCGGAAAACCGGATCCATCAGATTCCCATCTTTGGCAAACCAGTAACGGAGCCGCAGATAGGCCCTTTCTTTCCAACCCAGGTTAAACAGACCGGCAATAATGTTCCGGCCATCTTGGTCGAAAATGGTAAAGGTGCGCAAATAAGGGGTGTATTTGAACAACACGGGCAAGGGCTCGGCGGCCGGAACCCCCCCTTTGGTCGGCAGAATAAGGTCGTAGGCCAACCGGGTTCCATTGGATAAGGTTAAATAATCGGAAATGCGTTGGTAGCCGTCAAAAGCCGGTTCGGAATACCCTTGATATTTTCCCAACTCCGATATTTTTCCTGCCCAGGCCTGTTTTTTATACAGCATGAAGAGCCCCATCAACAGAATGACGGCCGTAAGGGAAAAGATCATTTTGGTACTAATCGGCTTGTTCATTTCTTTTTTCCTTTCCTTTCTTTTTCTTGTTCTATCCAGAGGGTGTGGTCAATCAGGCCGAAATTTTTTAAGACCTGGGCCAGACGAAGTCCGAGGACACTCCCATTTTTTCCCGGCTGGTTTGCCTCCCAAAGCAGATGAAGACTCCAATCCGT
>JACRBX010000128.1 GCA_016219225.1 Deltaproteobacteria bacterium | reverse complement strand
CCGCCTGGCGATGAGGACACATAAGTTTTTCATGACCGTGAAACCCAGGTCCGGATGTTGTTGGAAAATCCGATCCAACTCCTTTTGTTGAAAGGCGATAACCTGAGTTTTTTCCAGACAGATGGCCGTGGCCGTGAGCTGAAAGGGTTCAACCAGGGCCGACCAGCCGAAGGGGTCTCCCTTTTTGGTTATCATTTCATAGGTAATTTCCAACCCATCGGCCAGCGAGGTCTTCAAGGCCACCACCCCATGATCCAGAAGAAAGAGTTTTTCCGCCAAGGTGTTTTGAGAAAAGATGATACTTCCCGGGGCATAGGTCTCCAGTCGGGCTAAAGGGGCGAGAATTTTTAACCCCTCGGGAACCACTTTTTTAAACAGCTCACTTTGTTTCAATTGCAATTCGGCCATGCACATTCCTTTCCGTGGGGATCGAAGGAATCAGGACCTTGAAGGTCGTTCCCTGATCCGGCTGACTTTCCACCCGGATAAATCCCAGGTGGGCTTCCACCAGTTGTTTGACAATAGGTAACCCCAGGCCCGTCCCGACGATTTTCCGGGTTTTTTCATTTTTTACCCGATAAAATTTGTCAAAGATCCGGACCAGATCTTCTTGAGAAATGCCGATTCCATTATCCGAGACCTGGATCAGAAGATATTCGGCTTCCGGCCTTAAGATTACCTGGATGACTCCTTTTCCCAGGGTGTACTTGATGGCATTGGAGATCAAATTGGTCAGTACTTCTTCCATGGCTTGAGCGTCGGCATTGATCATGGGGAGGTTTTGCTGGACCGTAAGTTCTATGGTCTGGTTTTTGGCCTGGGCCTGGGGGAGTAACAAGGCCACCGTTTTTTCCGCCAGAGGAGAAAGATCCAGGGGCTCTTTTTGTTGGAAGGATCGACCGGTTTCCATTTTGGAAATATCCAACAGGTCCCGGATTAAATTCAATAACCCGTTGGCCCGTTCATAGGATCGGCTTAAGAGTTCTTGCTGCTTGTCGGTTACGGTCCCGGCCAGCCCCTGGAGGATTACCGAAATCTGCTGCTGGATAGCCGACAAAGGGGCCCTGAGTTCATGGGCTACCATGGCCACAAATTCATTTTTCATAAGATCCAGGGCCTTCAAATAGGAGATGTCCTGGACAACCGATACCGTGCCCAGGATCTCTTCGTGATCGCCGGTGACCGTCGCCGTGTGCGTCCTCAGATAGACGGATTCCTGGTCATCCAAAGAAAATTCCTGGGAAATGGTCTGAGGTTTTTCCTCTTTTAAAACCAGGGCGATAGCTTCTGCCAGCGTTTTTAAAGAAGGGGTTTCAGGCAGCAGTTTGCCCACGAAGGGCTGATTCGGCAGCTTTAATAAGTGGGTCAAGGCCGGGTTATGCAAGACCACCATCTGATCCCGATCGGTAACCAGGACCCCACTGGCCATACAGTGGATGATGGTCTGGATGCGACTTTTTTCCATGGCAATGTCTTTGAGGCCTTTTTCCCGTTCGGCCCGAAGGTGTTGGGCCTCGATCTCCAGCCCCCGCTTTTCCAGTGCCCTTTTAACCACCAAACGAAGTTGGTCCGGGAGAAAGGGTTTGGTGATGAAATCGTAGGCCCCGTACTTCATGGCCTCGACTGCCGATTCTATGGTGGCATGGCCGGTTATGATGATGATAAGCTGATCCGGATAGCGCTCCTTAACCCTCTGCAAGAGTTCCATCCCATCTACATGAGGCATCTTTAAATCGACCAGAAGAAGATCAAAAAGGTTTTCCTGTATGACCTCCCAGGCCTGGAGCCCGTTTTCCGCCATGGTAATTCTAACGGATTCTCTGGCCAGGATACGACTGATGCCCTCACGAATGACTTTTTCGTCATCGGCAACCAAAAGAGAATAGATTGGATTCATTTAACATCCTAAGGTAGTAAAAACAATACAAGAGGCACCATTTAAATTTGGACGCAGATTTTCGCCGATACTCGCAGAAAACTATTCTTTATTTTTAAAATCCTGGCAATCTGCGCCGATCTGCGTCCAAAAAGGAAATTCCTATACCATCAAGATAAAACAACAACCGGATGCGTGGCCTCGATGGTTTTCAAGGTTCTTCTTTTGTTCCTTCCGTGGTAGGCCCCCGGATGGGTAATTTCAGGACAAAGGTTGTGCCCTGGCCGACACCGGAGCGGACTTCGATGGTCCCGCCATGTTCCTCGACAATGCCATAGACGGTACTTAAGCCCAGCCCCGTTCCTTTTCCCGTATCCTTGGTGGTAAAAAAAGGGTCAAAGATCCGGGAGAGATTTTCTATGGGAATCCCGCAGCCGGTGTCGGCCATTTCCATACCGATTTTTTCCTCTTCCGGAAGGTTATAAGTGCGCACCGTCAGATTCCCTTTCCCCTCCATGGCATCGACGGCATTGGTCATCAAGTTGATAAAGACCTGATTGATCTGGCCGGGATCACAGATCACTGGTGACAACCTCGGGTCTATTTCCTTGATAATCTGAATGTTCTGGAAAAGGGCCTGCTTACCCAAAAGACTGATGGTCTGCTGGAGGGCTTGATTAATATCGCATTCGACCCAGCGGTGTTTGGTCTGACGGCTGAAATCGAGTAACTCCTTGACGATTTCCTTGCAGCGCAGGGTTTGATCGACAATTTGTTTCAGGTCATCCCAGCGGGGGTCTTCCCGTTCGGTTTCTTCGAGCAGCATGTTGGCATAAATCAGGATCCCGCCCAAGGGATTATTGATTTCATGAGCCACTCCGGCGGCCAGTTTACCCAGGGAAGCCATTTTTTCGGAATGCAACAACTTGAGATGGGTTTCCTCCAATTCCTGTTGCATGCGAAACCGCTCACGAAGATCGGTAAATATACCGACCGAGGCCATTTCGCCTCCTTCTTCATCATAAATGATGGCAGCCGAGAGGCTGGCGGGAAGGGTCTCTCCTTTCTGGGTTACCAGACTGACCAGGGTACTGCTCAATTTACCGACCGGTCCGAAATCGGGACTGCGGAGTTTTTTCATGATTTCTTTGGCCTGACCGGGGATGTAAATTTGGGTAATGTGAATACCCTCATTCAGGACCTCATAGGCCGAATATCCCAGCATCCGTTCGGACCCCTGGTTAAAAAGAATGATGCTTCCTTTCATGTCGGCGGCGATGATGCCGTCTACGGAACTGATGATGATATTTTTTAAAAATTTATTGGTTTTTCTTTGTTCATTTTCAAATCGGATGCGTTCGGATAGATCCCGCAGGTAGGCGTAGATTTTTAAGGTTCCCTCCAGGGAGGCCAGGGTCAGACAAATCTCCACCTCCCGTTGTCCCCGGGTGTTGGTCATTATTTTAAATTCGGTACAGACCTTTCGATTTTCATTGGACTGCAGTCGCATCTGGGTCGGCAAATCCAGAAGATACTCCTGATCTTCTACGGACAGCAGGGCCCTGAAATCCATACCGATCAATTGATTTTTGGGGTAACCGGTTATTTCAGAGGCCAGGGCATTGGCAAATTCAATCCGATAGTCCCGGTCAAGAACCAGGATGCCGTCATTGCCCATTTCGATGATTTTTTGGAGGGCCTTGTAGGCATCTAATAATCGGGTTTCAATGGATTTGGAAGCCGTGATGTCTTTTAGGACGATAAAGATTCGTTTTCCGCCCTGCCGGCCCCGGCCGGAAATCATGCTGATTTCGACTTCTTTAATTTCATGAAGGGAGGTGATTAATTTTACCTCCGAGGATATTTTGAATTCACTTCCCAGGACCTGGGACTGGAGCAGGTCCTGCATGAGGTGTTGGTCCTGAAGATGGAATAGCGAAATGAACCCTCGCGAGATCAAGTGGTTCAAGGGATGGCCGGTCAGGGAGGTGGCTTTTTCATTGGCCCAGAGTATGTTTAAATCCGGGTCCACAATAAAAAGGGCTTCACTCCCCAGATGAATAAAAGTCCGGAAGGTTTCTTCCAGGAAGAGGAGTCGCTCTTCCGCAGAGGTCCCGGAGAGGTCCTCCCCTTGAAAATAACTATTCCTTTCGCTCATCTTAAGACCCTTTCCGCAGTAAGCCACCCTGGAGGGAGAAAGAGATTAAAGCGATTTAAAAATGATTGTTTATTTTACTTGTAATTTCGGGTCTGTCAACTCAAATAGAGAGGGCTCTCAAAAGGACGGGACCATCCTTGAAGATAAAAGCAGGATGGTCCCTGAAGCAGAGGCGGGGAAGTTTAGACGGTTTTTCCGTATCCGATGGTTTTCAAGGCCTGATCGATTTCATCTAAAATTACCGGATCATCGATAGTGGAGGGGATCGAGTAGGTCTGGCCATCGGCGATCTTGCGCATCGTCCCCCGAAGGATTTTCCCGGATCGGGTTTTGGGCAGGCGGGCCACTACCACGGCTTTTTTAAAAGAGGCCACAGCTCCGATGTCATTTCGTACCATCTGAACGACCTCCGCGATGATTGCTTCCGGGGGCCTGGTTACACCGTTTTTCAGGACTACAAAGCCCAAAGGGACCTGGCCTTTTAAACTGTCGCCGGCCCCTATTACGGCACATTCGGCTACATCCGGGTGTCGGGACAGGACTTCTTCCATCCCTCCGGTGGAAAGGCGATGGCCGGCCACGTTGATAACGTCGTCGACCCGCCCCATAACAAAGACATAGCCGTCTTCATCTATATGGCCGCCGTCTCCGGTCAGGTAATAACCGGGGAAGGGATTCATATAGGATTCCAGAAAGCGCTGGTCGTCCTGCCAGAGGGTGGGTAAATTGGCCGGCGGCAAAGGCAGTTTTACGGCAATGACGCCGTTTTCATCAGGCCCCAATTCCCGGCCGCTGGAAGAATCCAGGATCTTGATGTTGTAACCCGGCATGGGTTTGGTGGCCGAGCCGGCTTTAATGGGAAAATATTCCAATCCCAGGAAATTACCGGCCATGGCCCAGCCGGTTTCGGTCTGCCACCAATGATCAATGACCGGCCGTTTCAAGAGTTCAGAGGCCCAATAATAAGTATCAGGGTCCAGGCGTTCTCCGGCCAGGAAGAGGGCTTCAAATTTAGAGATATCGTAGGGCTTCAGAAAATCCCCATTCGGGTCTTCCCTCTTGATGGCCCGGAAGGCCGTAGGGGCCGTGAAAAGGGCCTTGACTTTATGTTCGGAAATGACCCGCCAAAAGGCCCCGGGGTCCGGAGTCCCGACCGGTTTGCCTTCATAGATAATGGTTGTGGCGCCCATGAGTAAGGGGGCATAGACGATATAGGAATGGCCGACTACCCAGCCGACATCCGAAGCCGCCCAATAGACATCGCCGGGATAAATATTGTAGATATGTTTCATGGACCACTTCAAGGCGACGGCATGGCCGCCGTTGTCACGGACAATCCCTTTGGGACGCCCGGTAGTTCCGGAGGTATAAAGGATATACAAGGGATCGGTGGCGGCTACGGTGACGCAATCGGCCGGTTGGGCCGTGGCCTCTAATGCACTCCAGTCCAGATCCCGTTCGGCCATTAACCCGGCTTTGACCTGGGACCGCTGGACCAGGACACACTTTTTCGGTTTATGCGCGGCAAGGGTGATGGCTTCATCCAGCAAGGGCTTGTAGGGGATGATGCGCTGCATCTCAATCCCGCAGGAAGCGGACAAGATAACCTTGGGTTTGGCATCATCAATGCGAATGGCCAACTCCCGGGGGGCAAAGCCGCCGAAGACCACCGAATGAATGGCCCCCAGCCGGGCACAGGCCAGCATGGCCATGAGGGCCTCGGGAATCATCGGCATGTAGATCAGGACCGTGTCTCCTTTTTCTACCCCTAGACCCTTCAGAAACCCGCTGATCCGGCTGACCCGGTCTTTCAGCTCCGAAAAGGTGAATTTTTGAATGGTCTGGGTAACCGGGCTGTCATAAATCACGGCAACCTGATCACCACGGCCCTGGTTGATGTGATGGTCTACGGCATTGAAACAGGTATTCAACCGACCGCCGGAGAACCACTTGTTAAAGGGTGATTTTGAATCATCCAGGACCTGGTCCCATTTCCTTTCCCAAACGATTTCCTCAGCCGCCTTCCCCCAAAAGGCATTCGGGTTTTCAATGGACTCTTGAAAGGCTTCCTGATAAATCATGATTTCCTCCGCATTCAGGCATTCAGGCTATAGGCTAAAGGCGATAGGGAATAAGCACATGTTTGCCTGCCCATAGCCTATTGCCCATTGCCTTTAGCCTGGTTTTTTATTTAATCCGTTTCGATATTACTTTAAAGGGCTCGGTACCGGCCTTCTGAAGCAATTGAAATAAAACGGCCTCAGTGCAGGTAATCACCGCACCGGCCATTTTCATCAATTCAATCCCTGTTTTAAAATTAGCCTTGGTCCTGGAACAAACCGCATCTTGGACCACCTGGACGGTATAGCCCTCCTGAAGCAACCCCAGACTGGTTTGTAAGACACAGATGTGTGTCTCCATCCCGGTCAGAATGAGCTTTTTTTTGCCCAGGGCGGCGACCTTTTCCAGAAATCCTGCCTCCTGGCAGCAATTAAAGGATAGTTTTTCAAAGGGGGCATAGACCGGAAGGGTCTCCTTGATTTCAGGCAGGGTAGGCCCCAAGCCTTTGGGGTATTGTTCGGTCAGAAGGATCGGGATTTGAAGGAGCCTGGCTATTTCGATCAGGTGGAGGCTATTGTTGACCACCTGCTCCTTGTGTTTCATAGCTACCGCCAGCTTTTCCTGGATGTCGATGATAACCAGTGCCGCATCCTCGGCTTTGATAAAAAACTTTTCCATTTGTTTTTCCTGATCCATGAGTTGGTTTAAAAAAGTCCAAGGTCCAAAGTCCAAGGTTTAAGGCGCAAGGCGCAAGGTACAAGGTCTAAGGTCTAAGGTTCAAGGTGTACGGTTGTACGGTAATTACCCCGCACCTTAAACCTTATACCCTGTACCCTTCTATTAATTCCGCAATCCACAATTCGAACTCCGCAATCGTTACAGTCGTTCCTTCACCAGATTATCGACCACCGAAGGATCGGCCAGTGTAGAAGTATCTCCTAACTCTTCCACCTGGCCGGCCGCGATTTTTCTCAGGATCCGGCGCATAATCTTGCCGCTGCGGGTTTTGGGAAGCCCTGGCGCAAATTGGAGCTTATCCGGGGAGGCAATGGGCCCGATCATTACCCGGATATGGGCCACCAGGATCTTCCGTAACTCATCGGTGGGTTGGATCCCTTCTTTCAACGTTACGTAGACATAAATACCCTCTCCTTTGATTTCATGGGGGAAGCCTACAACGGCCGCCTCGGCCACGGTTTCATGACTGACCAGAGCGGATTCCACTTCCGCCGTACCCAGTCGGTGACCGGATATATTAATGACATCGTCAATCCGGCCCATGAGCCAGTAATCGCCGTCTTCATCCACCCGGGCCCCGTCACCGGTCAGATACTTGCCGATAAATCTGGAAAAATAGACCTCCTTGATCCGTTTGTTCTCAAGATCACCGTAAGTCCCCCGCAGCATACCGGGCCAGGGCTTTTCAATGATCAGATAGCCCCCTTCATTGGCCTTGGCCGGAGAACCATCTTCTTTAACGACCTTTGGAAAGACCCCCGGGAAAGGGCGGGTGGCTGAACCGGGTTTCAGGGTCATGGCTCCCGGCAGGGGGGTGATCAAAATCCCGCCGGTCTCGGTCTGCCACCAGGTATCGACTATGGGCAACTTCCCTTTGCCGACATAATTATAATACCACATCCAGGCCTCCGGATTAATGGGTTCGCCGACGGATCCCAGTAGTCGCAGGGAGGAAAGGTCGTGGCTGGTCACCCATTGTTCCCCCTCCCGCATCAAGGCCCGGATGGCCGTCGGGGCGGTATAGAGAATGTTGACCTGGTGCTTGTCCACAATATCCCAGAACCGTCCGGCATTGGGATAGGTGGGAATTCCCTCGAACATCAGACTGGTGGCCCCGGCCGAGAGGGGCCCATAGACGATGTAACTGTGTCCGGTCACCCAGCCGATATCAGCGGTACAAAAATGGATGTCTTTGTCGTGATAGTCAAAGATCCATTTAAAGGTCAGATTGGTATAAAGCATATAGCCGCCGGTGGTATGGAGCACCCCTTTCGGTTTGCCGGTCGATCCGGAGGTGTAGAGGATGAAAAGGGGGGCCTCGGCATCCATCACCTCCGGTTCACAATAGTTTTTGATGTCCGGGTCGTTCACGGCCTCATGCCACCAGATATCCCGGCCGGCCTTCATTTCCGCCTGGCCGGCCCGGTGGACCACGATCACCTTATCCACGGTCGGACATTCCTTAAGGGCCGCATCGGCATTGGTTTTGAGGGGCACCAGCTTGCTTCCCCGCAGGCCATTGTCGGCCGTGATCACCATAGTAGATTGGCAATCCTGAATCCGGTCCCTTAAAGAGGAAGGGCTGAAGCCGCCGAAGACCACGCTGTGGATGGCCCCGATCCGGGCACAAGCCAGCATGGCAATGGGCAATTCCGGGATCATGGGCAGGTAGATGGTGACGCGGTCTCCTCCTTTGATCCCGTTTTTCTTAAGCACATTGGCGAATCGATTCACCTCCGTCGAAAGCTGCTGATAGGTGTAGGTTTTATAACTGCCATCATCACCTTCCCAGATGATGGCCGCCTTGTTGCGGGTCGGGGTGTTGAGATGGCGGTCCAGGCAGTTAAAGGAGGCATTGAGTTTGCCGTTAATAAAAAATTTGATAGTAGGTTTTTCGAAATCCCAGTCCCAGACCTGATCCCATTTCTTATACCAGGAGAGGTGTTTTTCCGCCATATCAGCCCAGAAGCCTTCGGGGTCTTCCTGGGACCATTTATATAATTTTTCATATTCTGCCATATTTTTAATATGGGCCCCGTCGCTGAATTCCTTGGGGGGCGGAAAGATGCGCTCTTCCGACATCAATACCGAAATACTTTCTTGGGTCATCCTGATTTCCTCCTTTGTTTTGTTATTCAGCCCCTACGCCCAGGTAGGTCCTGACCTTGGTTGCTTCGAATTTGGCCTCCGCTTCCCGATCCGGCATGAGGACCGAAAAGAGAAAGGCGGCTATGAAAGCCAGGGACATGGAAACGATGGCCGGATTTTTAAGGGGGAAGATGGCTTCTTTATTTTTCAAGACATCCACCCAGACGGTCGGGCTCAGGACAATACAAAGAGTGGCTGAAACCGAACCGATGATAATGGCCCAGACGGCCCCGGCCGTGGTCATCTTCTTCCAGACAATGGCTAAGAAGAGGGCCGGGAAGTTCCCGCTGCAGGCGATGGCAAAGGTCAACCCTACCATATAGGCCACGTTTTGTCCTTTAAAGGCAATGCCCAGCAGGATGGCCACTATCCCGAAGATAACGGTGGCCGTGCGGGCCACCTTGACCTGTTCCCCCTCGCTGGCCTTCCCGTCCTTGAAGACATTGAGATAGAGATCATGGGCCATGGCCGAGGCGGCGGCCAGGGTCAAGCCGGCCACTACGGCCAGGATGGTGGCAAAGGCCACAGCGGCAATAAACCCCATAAAAGGGGTCCCCCCCAGCATTTCGGCCAGAAGCGGAGCGGCCATGTTACCGCCTTTATCGATTTTAGTAATCAGATTCTGTCCCACCAGGACGGCCGCCGAGAAACCGACAATGGGGATGATGCAATAAAAATAGCCGATAAAGGTGGTGGCCCAGACGACCGAGGTGCGGGCCGCTTTGGCATCGGGAACGGTGTAAAAACGCATCAAAATATGAGGCAGGCCCAAGAGTCCCAACATCAGGGCCAGACCCAGGGAAATCGCATCAATGGGACTGGTGACCAGACCACCGGGATTGAGCATCTTGACTGAATACATTTTCTGAACTTCTCCGTAGAGGGTTCCGGGGTTAAATCCGAAATGAGACAGACCGATCAGCATCAGGGCCGTTACCCCGCCCAACAACAATCCGGCTTTGATGATCTGGACCCAGGTGGTGGCAATCATACCACCGAAAAGCACATAGGTCAACATCACCACCCCGACGATTAATTCGGCCAGTTCATAAGGCAGACCGAACATGAGTTTGATCAGATTTCCGGCCCCGACCATCTGGCCGATGGCATAGGTCAACAGGACCAGGATACCACCGATAGCCGCAGCGATCCGGATGGGCTTTTGCTTCAGGCGATAGGCCACGACGTCGGCAAAGGTGTATTTCCCCAGGTTCCGGAGGGGCTCGGCAATCAAAAACATGAGGGCTGGCCAGCCCACCAGCCAGCCGGTGGCATAAATCATTCCGTCATAGCCTTTTAAGGAGACCATCCCGGCAATGCCCAAAAAGGAAGCGGCCGACATGTAATCCCCGGCCAGGGCCATACCGTTCTGGAAGCCGGTCACACTCCGTCCGGCGGCATAATATTCTTTGGTGGTCTTGGTCCGTTTTGCCGCCCAATAGGTAATGAGCAGGGTAAAGGTGATAAATATAAGAAAAAATATAATGGAAGTGGCATTGGTTTCCCCTACGGCAGTTTGCATAATTCCTCCTTATAAAAGCTCTTTTTTGATGGCATCGACTTCTTTGTCATAGACGGTATTGGCCCAAACGACATAGATCACCGTCAATATCCAGGACAAGACGATCACCAATACCCCGAAGATGATTCCGTAATTGGTATAGACCCCCACTTTCTCCCCAAGGAATTCCTTGCCATAGCCGATAATCAGGATATAGCCGTAATAAATGATAAAGAGCAGGATAGTAAGGATAATACTGATATTCCATCGCTTCCTGACCAGGGCTTTGAATCTTTCTGAAGTTACGATTTCATGCGCCGTCTTTGCCATAAAATTACCTCCCTACACAAGTTAAAGGTTGTTGATCTGAGCCGGAAGACTCAACCGATTCTCACCTCCTCCAAAAGGATTTCCAACTCTTAGTAAATCTTCCAGATCGTTAATCCCCGACCTTTCCAGCCAGGGGATAAGACGTTGAAATACCTGGGCCGTAATAAAGGCATCCATAAGGGCCTGGTGGGCTCCGGTGGAAGAAATGCCAAAAGAAGCAGCGATTCGATATAAATCCACCTGGTGGGGTGGAAGAGAGAATACGGGTTCGGAAGGCCATTTCCGCCATAACCAGTGGTACAAAACAAAGGTATCCAGGGTCGGGTTGGGGAGAGCAGATCCAAGGTTTTCTTTCATCTCTTTGTTGATAAAACCTAAATCAATGGCTACACAGTGGCCGATCAGGACATTCGGGCCGCAAAAGTGAAGAAATTCGTTCAGGACGGCCTGGAAGCCTCTTTCCTTCTTCACTTCCGAAGGGGTAATGGTATGAATGAAAATGCTTTGGCTGCCTATTTTGGATTTTGGGTTGACCAAACTGTAAAAAGAATCCCCGAGTTCTATCCTGCCTTCGACCATCTTAATGGCCCCGATGGAGATAATGGAATCGGTCCGCTCGTTGAGTCCGGTCAACTCTGTATCGATAAAGACATAAGAGACCTGTTTAAGGGGTTTCCGGCTATCGATCGGCACCTCTTTTTTACGGCCCAGGGCCTTTCTTTTGAAAAATCCCAACATGTTGGTTAGTCTGTAGAGCAAGAGCTGTGCCGATTGGAAAAAGACCCGATTGAAATAAAAAGAATACCGATAAGGATGGAAGGGTTTGAATCCGTCATTTCCCGGCAGGCGGGAATCCGTACCAGCGTAACCGGTTAAAATAACTTGATTCCCGTTTTTTACGGCAATGACGTAAGAAGGTGACTTCGGAACCTTTTACCACCGGGTCATTATGGGAGGTTTCGACATGGAAAGGCTTTTCTTAATTTCAGGAAGGGGGTCGGGGGGGGCTAATGAATGTTACTTATGGTAACAATTGAAGTGCAATGATGAAAAATGTAATGTTTTCAGTATTTTTTATCGGAATAGTCTTTGTTACTTTGGTGGTCAAAAATGGGAAGAAAAGTAACTTCAGATCTCCTGACATAGGGCATCAAAAACCTTATAAGATTGATGTTCTTTGAAAATCTACCAGGAAAAATTAATGTAACATTATTTCTTTATTTTTTATGTTTTTTGGGGTAATATACTCCCATGAAAACACAGCAGACATTCCAGTTAAAAGAGAACGAGGGACCTCCTTCTACGAT
>JACRBX010000127.1 GCA_016219225.1 Deltaproteobacteria bacterium | reverse complement strand
TCTGTAACGTCGTGAAAGACCAGCACCGTGCCCATTACATTTCCGCCGCCTTCCAAAATGGGCGCCGCGCTGTCCTCAATCGGTACTTCGCGGCCATCTTTGGTGACCAGTGCAGTATCATTGGCGAGATCCACCACCCGTTTCTCGCTAAGGACTCGCGCCACCAAGTCTTCAGCCGGCTGATGGGTCTTTTCGTTGATGATCCGGAAAACGCGCTGGACGGGATGGCCCAGGGCCTCTTCGGTTTGCCAGCCGGTCAGTGCCACGGCCATGGGATTGAGAAAGGTGATCCGGCCTTCTTTATCAGTAGCCATGACCGCATCGCCGATGCTACTAAGCGTCACCCGAAGCCACTCGCGCTGACGACGCAACTCCTCTTCCGCCCGCTTTCGGTCGGTGATATCCCATGTTGACCCTTCCAGGATGCCCTCTTCAAGGTAAGCATTCAGTGATGTAATACAATCACGGATTTCTCCATTTTTGTTGAGCATCTTATACTCGAAATCAACGACACGTCCATTGGCTTTGAGCCTGCGGACCATCTCATCACGCTGATGGGGATCAGCCCAGTTGATCACCGAAGGCTTCCCCAGAACTTCCTCTTTTGTCCGACCGAAAATTTTAAGAAGACTTTCATTTGCGTCCAATATCTCTGCACCATCAAGCCGTGCCCTGAACATGCCTACCTCAGCATTGTTGAAGAGGTTTCTGAATTTCTCCTCGCTTTGTTTCAGTTTCCTAAACAAGATGTTCTGGGGTTGGGTCAGACCGGTTTCAATAACGGCAAGGTAAATCAAATAGAAAGAAATGATCTGGAAGAAATGGCCTATCGCGTTCATGACGCCGAAAGGATCTGCGTACAAGGTAAAGGCCAGACCGGTAGCAATGGACAGGAGGATCGAGGCCGAAAGCAGCCGCAACACTCGTGCATCAAATGACCGTCGGTGGAGAAGTAAAAGGGCCAGGGCGCCCAATAAAATCAGGCAGATGATGTAATCGCTCATCACCTTGAAGGTCGTTAGCCCAACGCCCTCAACGAAGCATACCGGGAAGTTCTGCCAGTAGAAAACGGAAAGCAAAACAAGCAAAGTGACCAGCGAATATGCGGCAAAAACGGGGGCCACTCTGAGTTTCCGGTTGATAAACAGCGGCGCAGTCACCAGTGAAATGCTCAGTACGTACCTGCTGGCAATATATAACGTGGGCCCCAGGTTCCCGTATTGGGGAAACACGCCCATGTTCTTGTTACCCAGCACGTGAAGCAGGTCCAGGAAAGCGAAGGAAAGAAAGGCGTTACCTGCGAATAGGAGGTAATGATTATCTATGGACCGCCTTGAATTCCAGGCTACCACAAAAACCGTGCCGGCGATGACAATGGTAAAAATATCCGCAAGGCCGTGGAAAAGGTTGTAGTTATACCTGCTCACGATGTAAAGCACCGGAAAAGCCAATGCACAAAATAATAGGGCAGTGTATCCGGAAGCTCTATCGATAACAACAGGCAGAGGATAGCGATCGAACAGTTTGCTGCGAAACATGGGGCTTGTCCCTATCTCCTTTTTCAAATTGTCACTATCACTTAGAGGTGTCCTTTCACCCCATTCGAAATCTGCAAATCAGACGGGCCGCGAAACACGAATTAGAGAAGCCGCGATGCTGTCATGAAGCTCCCCGGCGATCCTCCTTCTCTCTGTCTCCTGGGTAGTCAGGCATTGCGAGGCAAAAAATCGAACTTGATCATGAGCCTCTCTCAATGCTTCTTCTGAGCGCTTGCGCTCGGTGACGTCACGGGGGCAGCGAAAACCCCTTTCTGATAAGATTGCTTTTGATTGGGGAGAGTATAAAATAAGAAAAAGACAGGGTCAAGGAGTAAAGATAGGGACAAGGAAGGGATGGAAGATTCCCCACTCCAGGTGTTGTGAGCTTTAAATCATGGTCAAAGGCTTCCTCATAAAAAATCCTATCCGTATCCAGGGATTCGATCAGTCCTTATGGGGTATCTTTAATCCTCTCAATACGCGCCCCCAGGGGTAGCAGCTTTTTTTCCAGCCCTTCATAGCCCCGATCGAGGTGATAAACCCGGGAGATCTCGGTGGTCCCTTCGGCAGCCAGTCCGGCCAGGACCAGGGAGGCACTGGCCCTGAGATCGGTGGCCATTACCGGGGCCCCCAGGAGTTTGGAGACGCCTTTAATAACGGCTTGATTCCCGGATACCTGGATGTCGGCCCCCATGCGCCGCAACTCGCTGACGTGCATAAAGCGGTTTTCGAAGATCGTTTCCTTGATCAGGCTGGTATTTTGCCCCAGGGACATGAGGGCCATGAATTGGGCCTGCATATCCGTAGGAAAACCGGGGTAAGGCCGGGTGGTTACGGAGACACTTTTTATTTTTTGAGGGCCATGAATCGTTAGACCGGCTTTCCTTTGGGAAAATTCCAGACCGGCCTCCTTCAGTTTCATGATCACCGTTTCCAGACAGGACCCGTCGTACCCGGCCAGGGTGATCTCTCCGCCGGTGATGCCGGCGGCCGCCATATAAGTCGCCGCCTCGATACGGTCGGGCATGATCCGATAGGGAGTCGGATGGAGGTGGGGAACCCCATGAATGGTGATGATATCCGTGCCGACCCCTTCGATCCGGGCTCCCATGGCCTTTAAAAAGTTGGCCAGATCCACCACCTCGGGCTCCTTGGCGGCATTCCCCAGAATGGTTTTCCCTTTGGCCAGGCAGGCGGCCATCATCAGATTTTCCGTGCCGGTAACCGTGGGGATATCAAAAACGATCTCGGCCCCGCTGAGTTGCCGGGATTTGGCCTCCACATAGCCATGTTTTAAATCGATGCGGGCCCCCATTAATTCCAGACCTTTGAGGTGCAGGTTGATGGGCCGGGCCCCGATAGCGCACCCGCCGGGAAGCGATACCCGGGCCCGGCCGAATCGGGCCACCAAAGGTCCCAGGACCAGGATAGAGGCCCTCATGGTCTTGACCAGGTCATAAGGGGCCTCAAATCGGTCAATCCCGGAACTGTTGATACGCAACGTTCCTTCCGGTCCTTCTTCGAAATGGGTTCCCAAAAAGGAGAGTAACTTTTTTTCGGTTTGAATGTCTCTCAAGGCCGGAAGGTTGGAAAGGGCGGACCACCCATCAACCAAAAGAGTGGCCGACAGGATAGGCAGAGCGGCATTCTTGGCCCCCGAAAGAGATACCTTTCCCTTCAAAGGGATTTTACCCTGAATCTTAATTTTATCCATGATAGCAGGCCGAAAGCACCCGGTCTCTTCCGGCATAATCCTTTAAGATGGCGGCTGGTTCAAATCGGTTTTCCATGGCCAGACCCAGAACCTGGGCCCCCTGGCTTTCTCCAATTTCCATGAACAGCCGGCCGCCGGTCTTGAGTTGGCGGCCGGCTTGTCGAATGATGGTCCGAATGGCCTCCAGGCCGTCCGGTCCCCCCCAAAGGGCCTTCAGGGGTTCATAGTTTTTTACGGTCGGCGGCAAGCCGAAGATCTCCGCTTCGGCGATATAAGGGGGATTGGAAATCACCAGGTCGATCCATCTCTGTTTCAAAGAAAAAGGGGTCAGCCAGTCCCCCTGGACAAAATGAACGGCTGCTTCAACCCCGTGATGGCCTGCATTTCTAAAGGCTGTTTGCAAAGCCGGTCGGGAAAGATCGGTGGCAATAATACGCAAGGACTTCGAATCGGGGATCGATTTGGCCAGGGCCACGGAAACAGCCCCGGAACCGGTCCCCAGTTCAACCACCGTCTGGTTTCCCTGCCGGTCTGAAAGGCATTTCAAGGCCTCTTCCACCAGAAGCTCGGTTTCAGGCCTGGGGATCAGAACAAAGGGATTGACTTCAAAATCTAAAGACCAGAATTCTTTTTGACCCCGGATATAAGCGATTGGTTCGTGTCCGGCCCGGCGAAGCACTTTTTCTTTAAAAGACCGGGCTTCGGTATCCGGAAGGATCTGATCCGAAGAGAGGAGTAAGTACAGACGATCCATTTTAAGGACCGATCCCAGAAGCAATTCGGCACTCAACCGGGGATCGGGCAGATCTTCCTTTTTCAAGCAGTTAACGGCCCAGGTCAGGGCCTGTCGAATGGTCCGGGAATCCTTTTCAGGGATGGTGGTTATGGTCTGAGGGCGTACCATGATTAGATTTTAACCAAAGCTATTTGAAATTTATCTTTTGCGGGTGGCGGGTTTCTGAAATATATGCTTTCCTCTAATAACTCGTAACGCGCAACGCGCAACCCGTAACAGCATCATCCCCCGGTTTTGAGTTGTTCCGCCTGATAGTGGGTGGTCAAGGCATTGATCACTTCGGAAAGGTTCCCCTCCATAATCGTGTCCAGTTGATAGAGGGTCAGGCCGATCCGGTGGTCCGTCAGACGGTTTTGAGGGAAATTATAGGTCCGGATCCGTTCGCTGCGATCCCCGCTGCCTACCTGGCTTTTGCGATCTTCGGAAATCTTATCCTGCTGCTCTTTAATCTTGAGGTCCAAAAGACGGGCCTTCAGGACCTTTAAGGCCTTGGCCTTGTTTTTGTGTTGTGACTTTTCATCCTGACAGGAAACCACCAGTCCGGTCGGCAGGTGCGTGACCCTTATGGCCGAATCGGTGGTATTAACACTTTGTCCTCCCGGTCCGGAGGAACGGAAAACATCCACCCGGATATCTTCAGGATCGAGGACGATATCCACATCTTCGGCCTCGGGAAGCACGGCCACCGTGACGGCCGAGGTATGGAGGCGGCCTTGAGCTTCCGTAGCGGGTACCCTCTGGACCCGGTGGGCCCCGCTTTCATACTTGAGCTTGCTGTAAACCCCTTTGCCTTCGATCAGGGCTATAATTTCCTTATACCCCCCCATGCCGGTCGGATGTTCGCTCATAATTTCCACTTTCCAACCCAAAGTCTCGGCCAGCTTGGAATACATCCGAAAAAGATCGGCGGCAAATAGAGCGGCCTCTTCCCCGCCGGTCCCGGCCCGTATTTCCAGAAGGGTATTTTTTTCATCCAGGGGATCCTTGGGCAGGAGCAGGACCCTGATCTCCTCTTCGATTCCGGTAAGCGCCTCCTTAATGGCTTCGATTTCGCCCTTGGCCAATTCCCGCATTTGGGGGTCAGGGTCTTCCAGGAGTTCTTTGTTTTCTTTGGCCTGATCAGAAAGGGATTTATAGCGGCGATATTTGGAAATGAGAGGGGCCAGTTCGGCATGCTCTTTGGTCAATTTTTGATAAGCGGACTGATTTTTAAGGATCTCCGGGTCACTGAGGGATTCCTCCAGTTTCAGAAAACGATCCTCGACTTCTTCCAATTTTTTCAGCATAACGGTTTGACTTAAACGACCTTGGGACCGGAAAGTTGTCCTTCTAATTCCAGGACGCGACTGAGGGCTTGCAGGGCTACTTCGATCTGGTCTTCCGAAGGTTCCTGGGTAGTCAGACGTTGAATCCAGAGCCCGGGAAGAATGATTAACCGCATCCAGGGGCGATCGGCCTTTTTGCCGGAATATTTTATGGCCTCGTAAGCCAGTCCGGTAATGGGGATCATCAATAGTATTTTAAAACCGACATACAGCCCATTCCGGGACCAGGAATTCAAAGACGGCCATTTGGGCAACAAAGGAAACAGGATGGAGAAAAAGAGGATGCTGATTACCAGGACCAGTAAGATAAATGAAGTCCCGCATCGGGGATGCAAAGTGGAATGCTGCCGGGCATTTTCCACCGTCAAGGCCTGGCCGGCTTCATAGGTAAAAATGGATTTGTGTTCGGCTCCATGATACTGAAAAACCCGGCGAATGTCTTTAAAACGGGAAATGAGCCAGATATAAGCGATAAAGAAAAAGACCTTGATCAATCCATCCAGAAAATGAAAAGAAAAAGAATCCACCCCGAAATGGAAGACACTCAATCCGCCCAGATAGGCGCTGATCCAGTGGGGCAAAGCCACAAACAGCCCCAAACCCAAAAGGATGGCCACCGACAGGGTGCCCAGCATGGCCCACCATCCGATCTCCTTGGTTTCTTCCTCTTCGATCATGGCCTGGTTGGCCGAATAATTTAAGGCCTGGATGCCTTGAATCAGGGTCTCTATCAGGATCAGGGTCCCCCGCAGAACAGGCCATTTCAGAAAAGTATAGCGGTCCGCCCAAGGATGAAGGACATCCTCCTTTGCCACTATCTCCCCATTGGGGCGTCGGACCACCACGGCCAAAGACTTGGGGGCTTTCATCATCACCCCTTCAATAACGGCCTGACCGCCTACCTGGATCATTCGATTCTTTCCATTTTATTACATCCCGATTAGGCCTGGGCTTTTTCTTTAAGGGCGGCTTTTGTATTGTTGAACTGGCTGTATTTTTTCTGGAAACGCTCAATCCTACCGGCCGAATCCATTAATTTCTGTTTGCCGGTGAAAAAGGGATGACATTGGGAACAGATTTCAACCCGGATGTCTTTTCGAGTGGATCCCGTGGGAATTTCATTCCCGCAGGCACAGCGGATCGTCGTTTGATGATAAGCAGGATGAATTTTTTCTTTCATAATAGGTACTCCTATGGTTATTTATTCATTAAGCTTAAAAATTCGGCGTTATCCTTGGTCCCGTCCATTTTCTCGAGGAGAAACTCCATACT
Source organism: Deltaproteobacteria bacterium (assembly GCA_016219225.1). Classification (NCBI taxonomy): domain Bacteria; kingdom Pseudomonadati; phylum Myxococcota; class Myxococcia; species Deltaproteobacteria bacterium. The sequence goes on along the minus strand of JACRBX010000127.1, from coordinate 8,030 downwards.
GTCCACCACGGTCAACGGGGCCAATAATTTACGTAAAATCCATACCTTATTTAGTTCTTCGGTGCTTAAAAGCAATTCCTCTTTACGGGTCCCGGAACGATTAATGTCAATGGCCGGAAAGATGCGTTTGTCGCTCAGCTTTCGATCCAGATGAATCTCCATGTTGCCGGTCCCCTTAAATTCTTCGAATATGACCTCGTCCATCCGGCTGCCGGTGTCGACCAGGGCTGTGGCGATAATGGTCAGACTGCCGCCCTCTTCGATGTTTCTGGCGGCCCCGAAAAACCGTTTGGGGCGATGGAGGGCATTGGAATCCACGCCGCCCGAGAGGATCTTGCCACTGGGAGGGACCACGGTATTATAGGCCCTGGCCAATCGGGTAATACTGTCCAGCAGGATCACGACGTCCCGTTTGTGTTCCACCAGGCGTTTGGCTTTCTCAATAACCATTTCAGCCACCTGGATATGTCGCTGGGCCGGCTCATCAAAGGTCGAACTGATCACCTCGGCCTTGACCGAACGTTGCATATCCGTGACTTCTTCAGGGCGTTCGTCTATGAGCAGGACAATTAAAATGATATCGTTGAAATTCCGGGAGATGCTGTTGGCGATGTTCTGGAGGAGCATGGTCTTGCCGGTCCGGGGCGGGGAGACGATCAGGCCCCGCTGACCTTTACCGATGGGGGTTAATAAATCCATGACCCGAATGGAATAATTGACCGGGTCATCGGTCTCGAGCTGGATCCGTTCGTTGGGATACAGGGGGGTCAAATTGTCAAACAGGATTTTATCCCTGGAAACCTCCGGGTCTTCAAAATTAACCGATTCCACTTTGAGCAGGGCGAAATAGCGTTCGTTATCCTTAGGGGGCCGAATCTGTCCGGAGGTGGTATCTCCGGTCCGCAAATTGAATCTCCTGATTTGAGATGGGGAGACATAAATATCATCCGGCCCGGGGAGGTAATTGTAATCAGGGGCCCTCAAAAATCCGAACCCATCGGGCAGTATTTCCAATACCCCTTCTCCGTATATGAGTCCGTTTTTTTCCGTTTGGGCCTGGAGCAGAGCGAAGATAAGCTCCTGTTTTCTCATCCCGCTGGCCCCTTCAATATTGAATTCTTTGGCCATCTGGGTAAGTTCGCTGATTTTCTTTTGCTTGAGTTCGGCTAAATTCATGGTATCCTCGATATCCTTGTTTTAAAACGTTCCGGAGGTCTTCTGCGAAAAGGCCCTTTTAGATTTTATTTAAAAAGGCTTAAGAACTATATTATTGTGGTTAACCCAAAAATCCCTTTAGTGATCTGAGTGATTGCAAAAAGAAATGATGATGATTTTGGAATCTGTCGGTTTCTTCTTGGATTTAAATCCTTGTCAGGCAGGTATTGGTACCTTTTGGGGCACCATGATCTCCTATTTTAGTCAGAAAATTATAGCAGAATTCCAAAAATGTCAAGCATTTTTTATGTTTTTTTTGTCATGAATGGGTTGTCCTTATCCGGACCGGTTCGTAACTGTCTGATCAGGCCTTCCATATCCCGAGGGAGCGGGGATGAAAAATCTAACGGTTTTCCCTGGATCGGATGTTGAAAAGACAGCCGGCAGGAATGGAGCAATTGGCGAGAGACCCCTTTCAGAGCCTCCGCCAACGGCCCGTCCTTTTTATTGGACTTATTTTTAAGCCTGCCGTACAGGGGATCGCCGACCACGGGCCACCCTTCAGAAGAAAGATGAACACGAATCTGGTGGGTCCTCCCTGTTTTCAGACCCACCTGGAGCCAGGTGATTCCCTGGGGAAATCTTTCGATGATTTGCCATTCGGTGACGGCCGGTTTGCCATGGGCCTCGTTAATGGCCATCTTTTTTCGCTGTACCGGATGGCGGCCGATGGGGTTTTCTATACGCCCCTGGCTTTTTAGAGGCCCCCCCCAGACCAGGGTCTGATATTCTTTGATAACCCTTCCCATTTGAAAGGCGCGGATCAGTTCCTGATGGGAAGCGTCATTTTTAGCTACTACCATCAGACCGGAAGTGTCTTTGTCCAAGCGGTGGACGATCCCGGGCCGCATGATCCCCCCTATTCCCGAAAGATCGGTGCAGTGAAATAGCAGGGCATGGACCAGGGTCCCGGAATAATGGCCCGGTGCCGGATGGACCACCAATCCGGCCGGCTTGTCTAAGACCAGCAAGTCCTGGTCTTCATAGAGAATGGACAAGGAGATATTCTCAGGGGCCAACATTAAAGGAATGGGCTCCTGGGGAACCAACTCCAGAAAATCCCCCCTCTTTAAACGGTAACCCCCTTTGGCCGCCTGACCATTGACGGTGATCCGTCTTTCTTCAATCCATTTCTTGATCTGAGACCGGGAATAAGGGACCCCCTGTTCCACCCAAAAAAGATCCAGACGTTTAGAGAGATCAGGTTCTTGAACTATAAATTCGTAACGCACAATCTATGACTTTAATTACCCGTTCTTGATCTCTGTAAAGATCATCCGGCCGGTACCGGTTTGCAGGACACTGGTGACTACGACCTCAATCGTCCGGCCGATATGGCGCCGGGCGTTCTCCACCACCACCATGGTCCCATCATCCATATAAGCAATGCCTTGACCCGGGGTTTTCCCTTCCCGGATAATCTGGGCATTTAAGATTTCCCCGGGAAGAACGGCAGGTTTCAGGGCATTGGCCAATTTGTTCAGATTCAGGCATTTAACTCCCCGTAATTCAGCCACTTTATTTAGATTGAAATCGTTGGTGATAATTGTTCCATGCATTTCCAGGGCCAGATCCACCAACTTGGCATCCACATTGTCCTTGGGAGGATTCCGATCCAGGATCATGACCTCCAGATCTTTTTGCTTTTGTATCTTTTCAATAACATCCAGCCCCCTTCGCCCTCGAATCTTTTTTAAGGAATCGTTGGAATCGGCAATATGGTGCAATTCCTGGAGGATGAACTGGGGAATAATCAAGGTCCCTTCCACAAACCCGGTTTCACATATGTCGGCAATCCGACCGTCGATGATGACACTGGTGTCCAACAGGTAGCGATTTGGGTTTTTAGAAAGAGTGGAAGGAAATAAAGCCGAGTCGGCAAATTTGCCTATCTCTCCGGCCTTGGTACTGCCCAAAGCCAACCCCAGATAACCAAAAATGCCGCTTAATGAGAGTAGTATGAAATAATGGAGGAAGGTATCGGTCCGGAAACAGTCAAAAGGAAACATTAAAAGGCGGGCCACGACCAATCCCAAAACCAGACCGGTTACCCCCCCCAAAGAACTCCGGAGAGGGATCTTTTTAAATTGTTTTTCAATTTCAAGGACCATAATAGCCAAAACAAGACCCAGGAAGGCCCCCAGATAAGGAATCCAGGGAATGGCCTCGGTTTCCCAGAGGCGGCCGCTTATAAAAAACCCCCCTATCAAACAGATGATGATTAATAATGCTTTTAATAAAAACTGGTTCACAATTTCACCTCCTTTCATATCCTTGGGCAGGAAGAATAACCTAATCGGAGTTTCTATTAGTTTGTGACAAAAAGGATCGGTCTCGAATTAAGACATCTTTACAATTCGGCCGGATGAAGAAATAAGGCAGGGATCAATAAATCCAACCAATTTAAGAGGAGACTTCCTCTTCAGGTTTTAAATATTCGTTTAATGTCCTCCTCGACTTTGGTTTCTTCCATCTTTTTGGCGATGGAGATTTCCTTAACCAGCAGACTCTTGGCCGTATCGAGCATCTTGCGTTCACCGAAAGAAAGCTCTTTTTCCAATTTCAATAGAAACAGATCCCTGAGTACCTGAGCCACTTCATAGACCGAACCGGTCTTGATTTTTTCCATATATTCCCGGTATCGCCGGTTCCAGCTCTGATTGTCGAATTCAATATCTTTCTCTTTTAAAATTTTAAAGATTTTGGAAACTTCCTCGGCCTTGATTATCTCTCTCAGTCCCACATTATTGGCATTGCAGATGGGGATCATGATGATCATATTGTTTTCCAAAATGCGCATAATATAAAAATTTTGAGAAGAACCATAAAGGTTGCGGGCCTCTATGGATTCAATCCGACCAACTCCATGGGCAGGATACACCGCCAAATCGCCCACCTTAAATATCATCATGGGCCAACCTCCTGGTTTGAATTTTAAAAACCTTTTTATTATATCATGTTCTTTGTAAAAACAAAATATAAAATTTTATTAATGTATCTAATAAGTTATTTACTTTTTCAAGAAAGTGACGCTTTCCAGATGGAAGGTCTGGGGGAAAAAGTCGATCGGCTTAGACCATTCCACCTTCCAACCTCTGGCCGCAAGCATGGAAAGATCTCTGAAAAGGGTCATGGGGTCGCAGGAAAAATATAAGATCTTTTTTAAGTCCCAGGCATCCAACCAGGGGATTATCTCCCGAGCCCCGCTTCGTGGGGGATCCAGAATGACCAGAGAAATCGGAAGGTGACGCAAATGGGATTGCCGGACACCAGCCTCGGCTTTGGTTTGAATAAAGGAACAGTTGGAGATCCGGTTGATTTTCTGGTTCCAGCGGGCATTGGCGACCGCTAAGGGAAAGGCCTCAAGGCCAAACACCTCCCTGGTCTGGAGGGCCACCGGCAGGGTAAAATTCCCTAAACCGCAGTAGAGGTCTAAGATGGTGTCTCGACTGGTAAAAAGGTCCTGTTTTAGCAAGTGGGCCATCAACAGCCGGTTTAATTCCAGGTTGACCTGAGTAAAAACCAGAGGGAAACAGGTTATCCGGAGATCTTGCTGCAGCCCGGTTTCAGAAGCTGGAAGGGAAAATCCGGGGCTGTCCTCTTCCGGGATAAAGGGGTGCTCTCCGGATAGAGAAATATGGTTGGGTCCCCGGAAAAGGAGGTATTTCAAATCAAGGTCTGCAAAAAGGGCTTCCGTAATTTTTTTCCGTTGGGACCGGGGGAGTTTCTTCGGAGAGGAAAAGACGATCCCTCTTTCCCGGGGACTATCAAAGCCCTGGAGGTCGATTTCCGGGCTCCATTGATCAACCCCAAGGGTTCTGATTTTTTCCTTAAGGACTCCCAGGGTTTCATTAACCACCCCATTGGCTAAAAGACAGTGGTCCACCGGGACCAGATCGTGACTTTTAGCCCCGAAGAAACCAATATGTAACTTATTGTTTTTAAAAATTGTTTTAAGATGAAGGCGGTGGCGATAGCCATACGCCGAAGGGGAAATCAATGTCGGTTCAAGGTTGAGATCCTTTGTTTTCAGGGTGTGCTCCATGGCCTGTCTAAAGAGCTGTTCTTTCTGCTGGACTTGTTTGTGGGGTGCCAGATGCTGAAGTTGGCAGCCTCCGCAAGCCGGATAAAATGAACAAGGGGGTTCGATCCGGTCCGGAGAAGGATCGAGGATCCGGATCAAATTCCCCAGGCTATAGTTTTTTTTAGAGTGGACCAATTCGATGTCGACGACTTCCCCCGGAAGAACAAAAGGGACAAAAACAACCTTGCCGTCTATCCGTCCTATGCCCTGGCCCCCCCAGGAAAGCTTTGAAATAGATACTTCGGGCATATTAAATCCCGACAAACCAGACCCATAATGGGATGGTCTGCATGGAAATTAAGGTGGTTAACATGACAATGGAGGCGGATAGTTCCAGGAAAATAACCAGGAATATGGGAAAGATTACATTGATAAGGGTCATAAAGACTATTATAGAAATCCCCCGGATATTTTTCCAGAACTATTTATGGGAAAATTTAATTGTTGACCATATTCGGCCCTGTATGCTATGTAGGCGATGATATTCTATTTAAAGGATAAACGCCAGAAGCAATGCATTCTCCACTCATAGGGCAACCTCAACGGCTCGAACCCTTTAAGAGTTTTTTGAGCGTTATTGCCAAAACCCAGGACCCGATCCTGATTTCCGGCCCTACCGGTTCAGGGAAAAAAAGGATTATCCAGTTCCTGGTCCAGAATGGATCATTTAACCAGGAGCCCATTTTTTTTATCAATACCCTTCAGTTTTCGGAGGCGCTCTGGGTTCAGGCCCAGGGCGTCTTAAAGGCCCGGGGAACCTTGGTGATCGAAGGCATTGAGCACCTGCCCTTAATCCTTCAGTCCAAATTAAAAAACTGGCTGGCCGGGCAAGGACCTCTGCTTTCCGAGAAAGATGTTATTCCAACAGATTGGCGGATTATAAGCACCTGTCTGTCTCCCGAGGAGGTCTGGGAAGATCTGGTTTATGATTTCCCCTATCATATCCAGCTACCTTCCTTGAACGAAGTGGTCGAAGACATCCCCTATCATATTAAATATTTTCTCCGTGACAAATCCATCCGCTATGTGCGATATTTCTTTCTGTTAAAGACTTTTTTCCATAAATGGCAGGGGAACCTCCGCGAATTGGAACATTACCTTATCCAGGCCATGTCTTATTATTGTTCCCTGGGGCCGTCGTCCGGATTAAACGGGGGAGAAGAGGTCTTTGGAGAAAAGAAGATGCGGTACTACCAGGATATCCTGAAGGGGGAATGGTGGTATTATCCCTACCGGTTTCCCCCTGATTTCACCAGATACCTGGCAACCATTCTGAACAAGACCGATTTTCGGAAAAAAATTATCGAAGAAAACCAGGTAATCCCCTTGCTGGACAATGAGCCCGGTTTCCTGGTCTTTGATATGACAGACCCGGATTTTGAAAAGAAGGCCATTCAGGTCTATTATACCTTTTCAGACTATCTCAACCAGCAGTCCAAGTAAAAAACCATAAGGAGCACTTGAAACCTATGGGCAAAAAGAACAACGGTAACAACGGAAATGGCCGGTCAATGGAAGGGATTTATTCTTTTTATTCTCCCTTTTATGATCTTATTTTTGGTAAGGTTTTAGAAGCAGGAAGAAAATTGGCCTTCAACTATCTGGATTCTTCGAAGAAAAAAGTCCTCGAGGTCGGCATAGGAACAGGGTTGACCTTGCCCCATTACCCCAAAGGCTGCCATATCGTCGGGATCGATATATCGGCTAAAATGATCCAGCGGGCTAAAGAACGGGTCAAACTGATGGGTAATGGACTGAAGGTGGACCTCCAGGTTATGGATGCCTGCCGGATGACTTTTGAAGACAATACCTTTGATGCTATTCTCTCCCCCTACGTCATTACGACGGTTCAGGACCCTCACCAATTTTGTCGGGAGATCATTCGGGTCTGTAAACCGGGAGGGCAAATCATCATTGTCAATCACTCTAAGGACCCGGACCGGTTTTTAGGTAAATTTGAATCCCTGGCCTCTCCCTTTTTCGCCAAGATCGGTTTTGTGACCGACCTGGATGTGGTCTCCCTGGTTAAATCCACGGAAATCGAAATCCAGCGCATTATCAATTGCAACCTTTTTAATTTGCACAAGATCATCCTGGGGCAAAAACCCTTATAGGCATGTTAAAAAAATTGAGTAAAAAAGATGCCCAGGCCCTGGAGAAACGTTTGGCCTTTCGAAGACGCCTGGTTTGGGACGAACTTCCTCCAGGTGAAGAGAAAAGGGTTTGGGAACTTGCGGAGGACTATAAGGTCTTTTTAAATGCTTCCAAGACGGAACGGGAAACCATTGGAGAAATTACCCGGAGAATAACCGCGGCGGGATTCGTCCCCTGCGAATATGCCGCCCCCGGAGGGAAGGTTTTCCAGGTCTTGAAGGACAAGGTCCTGGCCTTAGCCATTCTCGGGAAAGAACCTTTATCCGCCGGACTGCAATGCATCGCTTCCCATGTCGATGCCCCCCGTTTAGACCTGAAGCAACATCCCTTGTATGAAGAAACGCACCTGGCCTTTTTCAAGACCCATTATTATGGGGGGATAAAAAAGTATCAGTGGCTGGCCAGACCTCTGGCCCTTCATGGGACCATCCTGACCGCCGAAAAAAAAAAGATCCATCTGGCTATTGGAGAAAAAGACCAGGACCCGGTCTTTTCCGTGGCCGACCTCCTGCCCCATTTGGCCCGGAAGGTCCAGATGGAAATTAAGCTTTCAGAGGCCGTTGAAGAAGAAAGGCTC
>JACRBX010000126.1 GCA_016219225.1 Deltaproteobacteria bacterium | reverse complement strand
TAGATCAAGATACTATCCTGATAACGAAAGGCTTTTCTTACCAGAAAGACCGGGGACTCAATGTCCCCCATCTCATGGGGATTAAGGGCGTAAAGGAAGGAAAAATCTTTGTCCCTGATGAAGGCAGTGTTACCATCCCTGGAGCAGAATCCGCCGTTAATGTCACCTGGGAATTCATCAAACCTGATCTGGTCTTCATCCGGGACGGATGCCGGTATACTTCAAAATCGGAGGGGGCAACCATCCAATTTACCAAAGAGGGTGTGCTGGTTAAAGGCTTTAAGATTTCCGGCAAGCCAAAGGCAGGAGGACCCCGAAAGAAAACCCGGTGAACGGGTAAGCTTTGAGGAACCAGTCTCAAAATAAGGTTAAGTCTCTTCTTACGGTCACCCTTTAAGGTACTTGTTAAACCAAAACAGACAGCGACTCCAGGCATCTTTGGCCGCCTCGGCCCGGTAACTTGGCCGATAATCGGCAAAAAAGGCGTGAGGGGCTCCCGGGTCAATAACAAACTCGGCTGTTTTGCCGGCTGTCAGAAGGGCCGTCTCCATTTCCTGCACATCTTTCACCGGGATTCCCAGGTCGGCCCCGCCATACAGACCGAGGACGGGGGCCTTGATCCGATCCACGACGTCAAGCGGACTTTCAGTCCGGACCCCAGGTGCTATCGCTGGTCGGATCTGGCCGTACCAGGATACGGCGGCCTTTAATTCCCGGCTGTGGGCAGCAAAAAGGAGGGTGTACATACCGCCTCGACAAAATCCAGTCACCCCGATCCGATCGGCCCGGGCCGCAGGATACTGCTTGGCAAACGCCAGAAGGGCGTCCAAATCCTTCATGACCCGCTGGTCGGGGATCGGGTCGACCACCTTCCTTATGGAATTGATGTCCGGGAGGTTCAAAACCCCTCCTTCCCGGGCATAGGGCTCAAAAGTAAAACTCAAAAATCCCTCCCTGGCAAAACGGCGGGTCACATCCCTGATATGCTCGTGGAGGCCGAATATTTCCGGAATCACCAGAACAACGGGATATTTCCCAACGGCCTCCGGCCGTGCCTCGTAGATCGGCATCTGGAAACCTCCTGAGAGCACCTTGCCGTCGGCGACTATCAGACCGCTGCTGGAAGTGTTAATCACCTCACCGGCCACGGGAATGGCGGCGATGGCAAATCCGGACAGGGTGACTCCGGCAGCACCCATCCCGGCTAAAAACTGCCTCCGGGACATGCCCTCATAGGCGTTGGCAATCCAATCTTTGACCATGAAACCCTCCTTATTTCCTCCAGGAATAAAACCCCCGGTCTATCCGCTCCCATTACCGGAATAGCTCTCTGGATTCAGGTTTTCACTGGAATGACAAAAATATATGATCAAATCATACCGGTCTCCTTCCTTTAATTAAATAATGGGGAGACAGTATATTTTATTAAAAATAATGGTATTTAGGGGAATCCCCGGGGTAATAATACGGGCAATGCGAACACTGTTGAAAAGGTAATCGGCTTAATTAAGAAAGTCAAAGATAGTTAAAATAGGGGTCCGGAACCCATCCTTCCCTTTTCAACCCGCCTTTAAGATTGCTGCAATCCGATCTCTATACTCTTTGCTCTTATCATCGCCGGCGATCAGATCAATGGCCGCCGGGGAGGAAGCCCCCAGTCCAAGCTCCACGGCCCTTTTGATCTGTTCCTGTTCGAAAATTTTTGTGTTCATGATGGCCGGGTTGCTCCCCAGATGTTTTAAAACCGCCAGGCCTGCGGCATCGACAGCCACCCGATCGGCGGAAGCCAAAAAGACCTCTCCCTTAGCCAACTTCCCGGTCATCGGTCCTTGATCGACAAAGGCCTCCACCCCGTCGAGGACAACCAAAGAGGGCGTAAAGGGCTGGTTGATCTCGGCGATCATTTTTCGCTGATGAGGGGAGCTGTGCAATTCGCTCATATACGTATAGCCATGGCGACTGGTGGGCACCACCCCCACATGGAGCTTCAAAGACATGGTAAAGATCCCCCCGTACTGATGGGTTTTCAGACAGCAGGTGGAAACCAGGCATTCGGACTCCACAACCGGCCGGGCAATGCGAAATCCCTGCTTCCAGTGGCTGTGATCGGGCTTTATCAGCACCCAGTCTTTTTTGTCCAGATCATCAAAGTGGATGATCTGGACATTTAATTTTTTCATCAAAGGCAAAATCCCCTTTTGATCCATGACCTCTCGGGTGGGTGGATAGCTTCTTTCGCCCAGGCTGATCGTCCTGGCTCCCATAGCCCAGATCTCCTCTACCAAGGCCGTTAAAGTATCATTATGGGTCGAACCGGGGGTAATGTCCGCGGTGTTGAAGTTCGGTTTGATCAGGACCGCTTTGCCTTTAACCGGATTAATCCCCAGGGCTTTGATAGAGGCCCGTACCCCTGCCTTACGATCGCTGGTTTTTATTAGAGCCACCCGGCTTTTCGTTCCGGCCATGGTTTCCTCCCTTTTAATTCCCAATAAGACGGCCCCTCCGGCCATCCCGGAAAGTTTCAGAAAATCTCTGCGGTTCATTGGAGCCATGATAAACCTCCAAACGGGGGTTTTTCAAAATTGGTCAACATCGTCTAAAATCTATATACGCTTCCGCCTGGTGCCAAATCCAACCTTTTTCGTTGTCAGTATAATCGTAACAAGTAGACAAGACAACCCTTTTTGATACCTCGCGACCATTCTCCTTTAAAGCAATATTACCATAGGGCTCTCTAATGGAGCGGATTATTTTTTTGGTTTGACGTCAAAGCACCGGTTTGCTATGAGTAAATATTCAAAATTTTCGGTAACAGTCCGGATGGCCGTCTTAAAGAGGCTGTCAAGAGGGAGTGTGGGTTTGCTTTTAATGGGTCTCAATATCGGTCTGGTGACGTCAACCATTGTATCCTTATGGATCGGTCAATCTATTCCCGGCATCCTGGCGATTTCTTGTGGATCAATAGGAGGGGTTACGCTCTATTCGAGGGTTAAGATTTGGAAAACCGGTACGGCAAAACAGTTTTATGCATTAGCCCGGGACAATGAAGACGCCATGAAAAAAATGATGAGGATCGACTCTCTGTTTTGGGTCACCTCGGTTTTTAATTCAGGAGTCTTCCTTTGGTATGCGGCCAGGACCATAGCAGGAAACGGTTGGTTAGGTTAAGGACCACCCTGGTCTAATTGGGGTTACTGCCCGGTGTCGATCCATCAAACGGACCGGGCTTCCTCCGGACCATTTTGAGCCGGACCCCCGGAATAGTAAATGAAGGAGAATTAAAGATGGCCGGTGGTATTCAATCAAAAAACGGGCCTACCATAACCCTTTGGGACATGGTCCTGGGATGGCTGTCCCTTTGCCTGCGGCTTCCCTCCATTATCCGCACCTTTAAACGCATCAACCATATCGCTGCCGAAAATCGCGAATCCTGGGGGAGTATGTTGGAGGAAACGGCCCGGAAATATCCCCAAAACATGGCCATCAAATCCCAGGAGGCTTGGCTGACCTATAAGGAATACAATGCCCGGGTCAATCGCTATGCCCGCTATTTCCTTTCCCAGGGTCTGCAAAAAGGAGAGGTATTGGCCCTCTTTTTGGAAACCCGGCCGGAACTGCTCATTATTTATAGCGCTCTGGCCAAAATCGGGGTCATCAACGCCATGATCAATACCAATTTGCGTCAGGACGCCCTGAGGCATTGCCTGACCCTTAATAAGGCCAGGGGGTTTGTCGTCGGAGAAGAGGTTTTGGATGCCTTTGAAGAGGTGCGGACCGGGTTGTCTTTAACTCCCCGGCAAAGGCTTTTCTTTTGCCCGGACAAGGGAAAGACCCCGGTCCCGGAAGGATTCAGCAACCTGGCCCTGGGGGTAAAGGATTTCCCCGAGACCGATCCCCCGACCACTTCGGAAGTCCGGCCCAAGGACACGTTGGCCTACGTCTTCACCTCCGGCACTACCGGCGGCCTGCCCAAGGCGGCCATCGTCAGTCATGGCAGGGTGGTGCGCAGCCGCTATTTCAACGGAGTAATCGTCCTCAACATGAAGTCCGATGATACGCTATATGTCCCTCTGCCCTTTTTTCACACCAATGCCCTGTCCCTGAGCTGGCCCACCGTCTTTGCCAGGGGATCGGCCCTGGCGGTCAGACGAAAATTCAGTGTCAGCCGTTTCTGGGAAGACGTACGCCAATACCAGGCCACGGCCTGGTGCTATGTCGGTGAATTGTGCCGTTATCTGGTTAACCAGCCGTCCAAGCCCGATGACCTGGACAATCCCTTAAAAATGATCCTTGGAAACGGCCTGCGCCCTGACATCTGGAAGACCTTCCAGAAGAGATTCGGAATCTCCAAGGTATTTGAAATTTATGGAGCGGCGGAATCCAACCTTTACTTTGTCAATATGTTGAACCGCCATGCCACGGTGGGGACTTGCCGGGCCCCCCATGTCTTGGTGCAGTATGATGTCCAGGAGGATGAGCCGGTCAGGGATAAAAATGGATTTATGCAAAGGGTCAAAAAACATGAAACCGGCCTGCTTTTAGGCGAAATCACACAGGAAACCCCTTTCCTGGGATACACCAGCCTCCAGGCCACTGAATCCAAGATAATGCGAAACGTCTTTGCCCCTGGCGATGCCTGGTTCAACACCGGCGATCTGATGAAAGACCTGGGCTTCGGACACCTTCAATTTGTAGATAGAACCGGGGATACCTTCCGCTGGAAAGGAGAGAACGTCTCCACCACCGAGGTGGAAAAGGTGGCCAATACCTTCCCCGGCATTTCCATGTCCGCTGCCTATGGAGTGCTCATGCCCGGAGGAGACGGCCGGGCGGGCATGGTGGCCGTCATTCCCAGGGGTCGTTTGGAGGATTTTAACTTCCCCGGCCTGCTGGCCCACTTCAATCAGGCCTTGCCCTCTTATGCCGTCCCAAAATTCATCCGTTTTCCAGGAGAATTCGACTATACCCCCACCCACAAGATTAAAAAAACCAGTTTAAGAAAAGAGGGCTTTGACCCCGGACAGATAAAGGATACTCTCTTTGTCCTTTTGCCGGGAGAAAAGGACTACCGCCCCCTGACCGCGGCATTAACTCATGAGATTATGGAGGGGAAATACAAATATTAGTGGCAAATATTATCTTGACAATTTATTATTCTCCCCTGATATTTATGATCCAGATATTCTTTAAATTGAATTGAAGTTTCCTGGATTCCGGCTTTCGCCCTCCCCTCCGGCCTGGAAGCCCTATGGGCTGGAAGCGGGGGTGTAGTCCCCTACGGGACGGAGGCCGGAATGACGTTTTTTGGATTCCGATGATTTTTTAAGAATATTATCTTTCATGATAAACGATAATAAGCCCGGTCTTTATGTCCATGTTCCCTTTTGCCGGAGCAAATGCCCCTACTGTGATTTTTATTCCCATACCGACCGATCCCTGATTACTGCCTGGTTGAAGGCCCTTGAAAGGGAAATCGGTTTCTATCGAAATGAGTTCCCCAGCTTCGATACCCTCTATCTGGGCGGGGGCAGCCCTTCGATTCTTTCCGAAGAACAGATCGGCCGCCTTCTGGAGATGATTTTTGATCGGTTTCATTTTGAGCCCGATTCGGAAATTACTTTCGAGGCCAACCCCAACGATTTGGAACCGGCCAAATTAAAAAGATTTCGCGAGTTCGGTGTCAATCGCATCAGCCTGGGGGTCCAATCCTTTGATGATCGGGAATTGTTGTTTTTAAGAAGACGGCACACGGTCAAACAAGCGGAACAGGCCTTGAGATGGATTAGGGAAGCCGGTTTTACGAATGTGGGGGTTGATCTTATTTATGGCCTTCCGGGGCAGCCCAAGGAACAATGGCTGGACTCTTTAACTCAGGCCCTGGCCTTTAATCCCGAGCATCTTTCCTGTTATCAATTGACCGTCGCCAAAGGAACCCTCTTCTGGGGGCTGAAAGAAAAAGGACACCTTCAGGCGATCAGTGAGGCGGAAGAAGAGGCCTTTTTTCTGGCCACCTCCGAGTTCTTAGAAGACCACGGGTATGGCCATTATGAGATCTCTAATTTCGCCCGGGGAAAACAATATTTTTCAAGGCACAACCAAAAGTACTGGAACCGGTTGCCCTATCTGGGCCTGGGGCCTTCAGCCCATTCTTTTCAGGGAAACCGCCGCTGGTGGAATGTCCGGTCCCTTAACCGATATTGCCAGGCTTTGGAAGCAGGAAGACCGCCCGTAGAGGAGCGAGAGGAACTCACCGTAGAGCAGATTCAATTGGAGATAATCAGCCTGGGACTCCGGACACGGTCCGGTTTGGACCTAAGTCGCCTTGGAGATAGCCTGAATTTAGAAAAAACCCTGTCCAGGCTGGTTGAAGCCCGATTGGTATCCGTCACTAACAATCGTATGGTCCCCACGCTGAGGGGCTTTCTGATGGCCGACCATCTGCCTTTGTTATTATTTTAATTAACCAGGATTCAAGGGGTCAAGGATTAAGGGGTTCAAGTGAAAGACGTTGAAACGAAACCCCTTGGACCCTCGAATCCTGGAATCCTCGAGCCCTTTTTATATATTGAACATGAACGAACCAGATCCCATCGACTATCCCATTAACGGCATCCTGGACCTCCACACCTTTCGGCCCAACGAGGTCAAAGACCTGATTCCTGAATATCTGGCCGCCTGCCGCCGGCAAGGGATCCTTCAGGTGCGCATTATCCACGGCAAAGGCAGCGGTACCCTGCGGCGGACCCTCCAGGCCATCCTGACACGAAGGCCCGAAGTAGCTTCATTCCAATTAGCTGGTGAAGAGGCCGGCGGCTGGGGAGCAACCATTGTCCGGTTAAACCCTCAGCCCCCGGAGGCGAAGGATGAAGGCCGGTTCAAGAATGAGGGATTTAAGTGCATAATATAGGAATTTCCTTTTGGGACGCAGGTCAGCGCAGATTGCCAGGATTTAATTGAAAAAAAGTTTCAAGTTGCAAGATGCAGGTTTCAGATTTTCGCTTTGAGCTTTCCGCTTTGAGCTTGTTTCTTGAACCTGCGAGTATCGGCGAGAATCTGCGTCCTGATTTATCCGATGCATTGACTTCAATAATAAATCTGATATCATATAAAAATGATAAAGAATCCTGAAATATTTAAAAAATTTGAGGATGATTACCTGAAAAATAAAGGGGGTTTATCCTATAGTCAATCCATCAGGCTCTTTGATTCCATGTGGACAGAAGCCGCAGCTCTGGGGGTCTTTCCGCCCAAGGAGCCTTTGGAGGGGATCGAAGTTGACATAAAAATCGCCAAGGTATTAAATTTATGTTTGAAGAAATCTTATCCAGGATAGGGGCTGGTCTTCAAAGGCATGGCCTCCCCTACATGATTATCGGGGGACAGGCTGTATTGCTTTATGGGGAACCCCGTCTCACCCGAGATATAGATATCACCCTTGGAGTGGATATCGACAGACTGGATGAACTCCTTGCCATAGCCCTGAAACTGGGCCTAAAACCTATCCCGGATGACCTGGAGAATTTTGTAAAAAAAACGATGGTCTTCCCCGCCATCGAGGAGACTACCGGAATCCGGGTGGACTTTATTTTTTCTTTTACTCCTTATGAAAGCCAAGCTATTCAAAGGGCCAAAAGCATTTTTATCAAAGACCAGGAAATCCGTTTCGCCTCCCCGGAAGATATAGTTATTCATAAAATCTTTGCCAATCGGCCACGAGATCTCGAGGATGTACGAACGATCCTCCTCAAAAATCCTTCTATTAACCACCAATATATTTATGACTGGCTTAAAATTTTTGACGCCTCTTCAGAAGAAACGCGCTTTTTAAAAACCTTTCAGGAATTGAAGGAAAATTAGCAGCATCATTGGCCGGCCACTGACATTTATGGGGTTGCTTGAGTGAGTGATTTTTTGAGTCGTCCATAGAATTTTTTGAAGATCAAAATTAAGCAAAGGGGGGGATTCATGATGACCTTATTAGTTATTCTGGTTCTGGTGGCTGTCCTGGCTTTCGTGGTAATCGGTTTGTACAACGGGTTGGTTCGGGGACGGAACGAGGTCAAGAGCGCCTGGAGTTCAATCGATGTGCAACTCAAGCGGCGCCATGACCTGATCCCCAATCTGGTGGAAACGGTCAAGGGTTATGTCGGGCATGAACGCCAAACCCTGGAGGCGGTGGTCCAGGCCCGGCAGCAGGCCGTCAACTTTACCGGCGGCCTGGAGGAAAGGGCCAAGGTCGAAAACGCCCTGACTTCCGCCCTGCGGACCCTCTTGGCCGTTGCCGAAGCCTATCCGGACCTCAAGGCCAATCAGAACTTCCTGGCCTTGCAGGAAGAGCTGAGCGGCACGGAGAACAAGATCGGTTTCGCCCGCCAATTTTACAACGATGCGGCCAGGCGTTACAAGAATCGGGTCGAGATGTTCCCGGGCAACCTGGTGGCCAATAGTTTCGGATTTCAGGCCGAGCCTTTCTTCCAGGTCGAGGCCGCAGCGGAGCGCGTAGCCCCACAGGTGAAATTTTAGGGGTTTAAAAAGAAAACTCGCAAAAGAAAGGGGTTTTTATGATAGAGACATTGCATAACATCGGCTGGTCCATGGTTTTTTCAATTGTCGGCGGCTTGATCGGCATGGCGCTGGTGATTTCGTCTTCTTTAGTCCTGCCGTCCCTCATCAACCGAATGACCCCGAACATCGACGAACAAAAAGAGATTGCCCGGGGAAACACGGCAGTAGGGGAATATTACGGCCGGGTGGTCGGCTCAGCCATTCTGGGAATGAGTATTGTGGTGGCGGCGGCGGTGTTGGGCGGGATTATCGCTGCCCTGCATTAAGGGATTGAGCGATTAACAGGATGCGGAAGAAACCTGTTTTGGAGATTCGGGTGGTGTCTATGAAACGGCTTGTCGGAATGGCAGGGTTGCTTTTCCTTTTAATCTGTCCGGATTTTTCCTGGGCCCGGGGCGGTGGCGGATGCCTGGAAGAAGGCACGCTGGTTCGGACCTTGAAGGGGTCGATGGCCATTGAAAAGCTAAAGGTCGGCGACCTGGTCTGGGGTGTGGCCGGGGGTAGACTCCGGGAAGCCAAGGTCCGGGCCGTTATGCAGGTGCAGCCCGAAGAGTATTTGGAGATATCGGCAGGAGGAGCCCTTTTGCGGGTTACTCCCGAACATCCGGTGATGGCGGCCCCGGGAGAGTTCCACCTGACCGGCCGACTGCTTCCGGGGGATAGGGTTTTCCTGTTCCAAAATAGAGACATCAAGGACGCTCCGGTCCATTCCATTCGGCGCTTGCCGGCCAGGCGACCGGCTTACAACCTCCTGGTCAGCCCGGGCGGGACCTTTATTGCCGGCCAAATCATACTCCATAACAAGGGCTGCTTTTTGCCGGACAGCCCGATCCTGATGGCGGACGGTACGGAAACGAAAATCAGTGCCGTTAAGCCCGGTGACTCGCTTTGGGCTTTTAAGCCCGATGGACATCTGGTTCCCACCAAGGCCCGGTCAATTATCAAACATGAAGTAGACGAATATGTATTGATGCAGACCGACCGGGCCGCCTTACAGGTAACCGTGGACCATCCTTTCTATATGGGCCAGGGAAAATTCAAGACGGTGGAGGCCCTAAAAGTTGGCAATGCTGTCATGGCCTTCGATGGAAAATGGCTGGCAGAACAGCGGATCATCTCTATGGAGAGGATTCGTAAACGGGTCCGGGTTTTTAATCTCCAGACGGATCAGCCCAACACCTTTTTCGCCAACGGCCTGGCTGTCCATAATAAGGGCGGAGGGTGCTTTCCGGCCGGAACCGGTATTGCCACGCCGCAGGGGCGAAAGGCCATTGAACAGTTGGCCGCCGGGGATGAAGTTCTGAGCGTTGACCGGGAAGGACGGACCGTTTCAACCCTGGTAAAAACCATCTTTATAAATAAAAGTCCTATTCTGAAGCTTGAGACCCATGACGGATGGCTCCTGGCCACCAGGGACCACCCGGTAAGCTTGATGGGAGGAGGGTTCAGGCCGGCAGGGGATCTTAAGGCCGGGGACCCGATCACCCGTTGGAAAAAGGGCCGCTTGATCGGCGGGAAAATTCATGGGGTGGCCCCCGAGGCCGGCCAAGATCTGGTCTTCAATCTGGAAGTCGATGAACCCCATACCTTTATCGCCGAGGGCATCGTTGTGCATAATAAAGGCGGGGGCGGGGGAAGTTTCAGGAGCTCGAGATCCAGCTCCGGTTCTCATTCCGGTTCCGGCAGGAGCAGCGGAAAGGCTACCTGGGAGGAAACGGTTCTTTCTGTTATCTTTACCATCTTAATTATTGTATTCCTCTTGATAGTAATCATTGCCATAGCCTCGAAATCTTCTAAGGGAAAGAAGGACGAAAACCTCGATTTTGTTTATAACCGCGCCCAGATAGCCCCCAAGGCGGATAAAACCGGAAAACTATTGGCCTTTATCGGTCAGCAGGACCCTTCCGTAACCCCGGAAGCGTTAAAGAAGCTGGCCCAGGAAACCTTCATTAAGCTGCAGGAATGCTGGGGTAAGCGGGAATATGATCCCATGAAGCCCCTCCTGATGCCCGACCTCTTTGTTCAGCACACCACCCAACTCCAGGGACTTCAGCGCAACCACGAGATCAACCGGATCGATGACCTCATGGTGGAACAAATCGATCTGGTGCATGTTCGATATACCGAGAAGGTCACCCAAAGAGAGTTCACTGCTTTGATCACCGCCTCGGCCCGGGACTACTACCTGGACGACCGCACCGGAAAATTCCTCCGGGGAGATCATGCCCCGGCCCGTTTTCAGGAGTTCTGGACCTTCCAGTTGCTGAATGGCCGTTGGCTGCTCCGGGAGATCGAGCAGGCCGGAGAATCCGATCTACTCAAGGAGGAAAACTTCGCGGAGATGATAACCGAAGATACCCTGATGGGGATCTACGGAGAAAAGGCCGCCCCGAAAGGGGAGGCCGGGCCCTGGCTGGAAAAAGAGGTTGAGCAGAAATCGAACCGCATCGACCGGCTGTTAAACTTCCTTTCCCAGACCGACAAGCTCTGGAATCGGAATCAGATGCTCGAACAGGCCCGTCGGGTTTTCCTGGATGTGTATTTGGCCCGGGAAAGCGGAGCTCCCGGTCGGTTCCCAACGGCCGATTTGTTCCCGAATATTTCTGAAGATCTAAGGACGCAACTCGGCCGTTGGAAAGAAGAAAATCTTACCGGAGAATACCGCAATCTCTCTATACGGAAGGCAGAGCTGCTCCTGGTCCGTAACTTTGCCGATAATAGCCGGGATGAATTCATGGTGCGGATCAGCGCCCATGCCCAGAAGATTATCCGGAAAGGAGAGAAGGTCGTTAGCGCCCAGGAGTATGTCACCCCTTTCGAGGAATACTGGACCTTCGGTCGGTTGGATGGACAATGGAAACTGAAGGAAATTCTGCCACCGGGCCGGGGAGAGAAAATGGTAACTATGGAAAACGTCGATCAGGACAGCACCCCCGATCAACTCGAGTGGTATTACCGCCAGCCCCGGGCCAATTGAAAATAACATTAAGGGATCGGGGGTCGGGGTTCAGGGGTCAGTTGAGGAGAAAGTTGCAAGTGTAAAAACCTTGAACCCTGTATCTTGCCCATCGCCTCTAAAAAATTTTCATGATTTGTGGTGCCGGCCCAGGCGGGTATGAGGGCTTTAGTAAGAAAATAGAGTTACGGGTTACGAGTTACGGGTTCAAACCCAACTTCACTTCGACATTCATCATTCATCATTCATCATTCATCATTCGATATTCGCATTTTCCATGCTTCGTGGTGACCCAATGGGTCATGAGGTTTTAATACAAATCCAGCCTTTATTGAGAGCTCTGAGGAAATCCTTGCCTTTCCTCTTCTAATTCGTTAATAAGAAAACCATGGAAACTGTAAAAGCCATCGGCTTTGATCTGTTCAATACCCTGATTACGGCTGACCCGGGGGCCATCAAGGAAGCCTGGCGCCGTCTGAATACCAGCCTCGGCGAGAGCGGGCTTATACTCGAACGGGAGCCCTTTAAAAAGGCTTACCAGGAAGCGGCCCTCCGGTTTATTAACGAAACCAAGTCCAACGGTAAAGAGACCCATAATCGATTCTGGATCAGCGCCGCCCTGAGTGCCCTGGGCCATGAGATTTCCCCGGACGATGCCAGCATTTCCAAGGCGGTGGAGGCCTACTTCTCAACCTTCTTTGATTATTGCCGGCCCATTCCCGGAACAAGGGAAATGCTCGAAAAACTCCAAGGGGGCTTTCGGATGGGGATCCTGTCCAATTTTACCCATGCTCCGGTTATAAAGGATCTGCTCGAACGGATGGGGCTGGGGTCTTTCTTTGACATTGTCCTGGTCTCCGGCGCAATAGGCTTTCGAAAACCCCTCCCCCTGGTTTTTGAGATGCTGGTGGAAAAACTCGGGGTTGAAAAACAGCAGATCCTCTACGTGGGCGATGACCCTGAATCGGATGTCATGGGGGCCCGGCAGGCCGGGCTCAGGCCGGTCTGGATGACCTATGTCAGGGACCACAACTTACCTGTTGTTCCAGGTTATATCTCGGTTCAGGATGAGGAACCCGGGCCCGAAGTCCCAAGGATATCGGACTGGGACCAATTCCTGGCCCTCCTGGGGAAAACCTGAACATCGAAAATTTATACCGCTGAAACAGACAGACCCGGTTATGATTGTACATCTGGACAGCCCCAGGTCCTTTTCCAGCTTTCCTTCCACTCCTTCCCATATCCTCTTTCCCCGGTAGCGGACCCGGATCACAAAATAATCGGCGTATCGAACCAGGCGGGCATCCACCATTCGGTAAGGACCGGTTTTATCCTTATGGAAGGTTCGATCCATCTCGTGGAGGTACAGGTTAGCCAGCAGAGGAGAAATGATTCCCCCTTGGGAAGTCCTTTTCCTGGGTTTCTTATCTTCCCTCCGGCTTCCTTCTTCAACTACGGAGTCCGAAGCCACATCCGGCCGGATGGAGAGACCAATGTTATTTATAATTTACAGAAATTAGGTTTCTGTTAAATTTTTATCTTGACAAATATAATATTTTTGGAATAAATTAATGCCGTAACGATATTTCAGCAATTTTTTATGGTGCGGCGTGAAGATTAAATTAAAAGATATGGCATTAATTCAAATGGGGTATTCGTTTCGGGCTCGGCTTGAATCTATCGATACCGGGACGGTATCCGTCATCCAGATGAAGGACCTGACCGATCGGAACCGTGTTGAGTGCAAAACTCTGATGTTGGTTGACATGGAAAAGCCCAAGGAGCATCATCTGGTGAAGCCGGGCGATCTTATTTTCCGATCCAGAGGTTTGACAACTACGTCGGCGATCCTTTTAGATGATCCGGGCACGGCTGTGGTGGCTGCACCCCTTTTGAGGATCAGGGTGAACGATCGTGACATTCTGCCCGAGTATCTGAACTGGTTTATCAGCCAGAAGCCGGCACAAACTTTTTTTTCGAGTCAGGCCAAAGGGACCGCCCAAAAGATGATCAGCAAAGAGACGCTGGAGGGACTCGAAGTATTTGTCCCCCCCCTTGATCGGCAAAGGGCCATTTTCACAACGGCCTCTTTGGCGGAGGAAGAACAGCATATCATGGAAAAACTGGCTGAAAAACGCAGGCAGTATGTTTCGATCACTTTAATTCGCCTGGCACAAGGAGCATAAAACGATGAATGGGAAAATCGAGCAGAAAGACATCAACAATGCGGCCTGGGCCGCCTGCGATACCTTCCGGGGCGTTGTCGATCCGGCGCAGTACAAGGATTATATTCTGGTGATGCTGTTTGTAAAATACATATCCGATGTCTGGAAGGACCACTATGAGAATTATCGCCAACAGTACGGGGATGATGATACCCGTATCCGTCGTCGGCTGGAACGCGAGCGGTTTGTCCTGCCCTTTGCGGAACTAAAGAACCATAAGACGGGAGAGGTCGAAGACCGGTTTCTGGCTGATTATTACAGTCTTTATGAACGACGTGCATCGGCGAACATAGGAGAACTGATCAATATTGTTTTAGATATCATCGAAGAGTCTAACAAGATGAAATTGGAGGGGGTTTTCCGAAACATCGACTTCAACAGCGAGGCCAATCTCGGCAAAACCAAGGACCGAAACCGTCGTCTGAAAACACTCCTGGAGGATTTCAATAAACCTCAATTAGACATGAGCCCCAGCAAGGTTTCCGAGGATGTCATCGGCAATACTTACATCTACCTGATCGAACGCTTTGCCTCCGACTCCGGCAAAAAGGC
>JACRBX010000125.1 GCA_016219225.1 Deltaproteobacteria bacterium | reverse complement strand
ATAGAAATCCATAATCGTAACGCATTAATAGCCAAGGAGGTAATCGGATCTTGAGAAAATCACCAACCATCCGGTCAGGGAGCAGGGGAAAAACTCAAAAAAAGTCCGTCGGTCCTGAAAAGAAACCGATCCAGAGCAAAGTTTCCAGGACCCACAAGCCGGAGCATCTGGAGCTTGAGGAATGGCAGCGCCTCCTTCGAAAAGAATACGGTCAGAAACAGACCTTTAAACTCAAAAACCTGGGTGACCATCCTTTATTTTCGGACTTCTCGGTTATCAATCCTGAGACAGATAAGACCTATAGGGTGGCTATCCGCGGCCTGGAAACGGGGATGAATCATTGTTCCTGTCCGGACTTCAGCATCAATAATCTGGGGACTTGTAAGCATATCGAGTTCACCCTGGCCCATCTCATGAAAAAACGAGGGTCCGAAAAGGCTTTTCAAAAGGGCTATACCCCGGCCTATTCCGAAATATTTTTACATTATGGCCTGAAAAGGGAGGTCCGCTTCAGGGCCGGAAAGAACCTTCCCCCTGAGTTGCTCACCTGGGCGAAAAAGCTCTTTACCCCCGAGGGGAGACTCAAAGAAGAATTTATCCTGGATTTCCCCAAATACTTAAACCGCCTTCCTTCAAATAACGGCCATGAAGTACGCTGCCATGACGATGTCATGGCCTATATTGCCGAACACCAGGACCGGGAACACCGGCTGCAGATTATCCGGGAGCAATTCCATCAGGGAATCAACAGCCCCATTTTTAAAGATATCATCAAAACCCGGTTATACCCCTATCAACGGGAAGGGGCCTTGTTTGCCATTAAGGCCGGCCGCTGTCTGATAGGCGATGACATGGGCCTGGGAAAAACCATTCAGGCCATCACCGCCACCGAACTCATGGCCAAATTGTTCCAAATCAGTAAGGTCTTGATCGTTTCCCCGACCACCCTGAAATACCAGTGGAAAGGGGAGATCGAAAAATTTTCCTCCCGGCCGGTGGAGATCATCGAAGGCTTCAATCTTCATCGGGAGCAACAATACCGGACGGCCTCATTTTATAAAATCACCAATTATGAACTGGTCTACCGAGACCTGGAAAAGATCAAGGCCTGGACCCCGGACCTGATTATTCTCGATGAGGCCCAGCGGATCAAGAACTGGAAAACCCGGACGGCCCAAACCGTAAAACAACTCGAATCCCCCTTCGCCCTGGTCCTGACCGGCACTCCTATTGAAAATAAAATAGAAGAACTGCACTCCATCGTGGAATTTATCAGTCGCCGGCCATTAGGGCCATTGTACCGTTTTCTCCATAACCACCGGATCGTAGATGAAGGGGGCAAGGTTATCGGCTACAAGGATCTGCAGGCCGTCCGGGAAACCCTGGGCAGCATCATGATCCGCCGGAAAAAAGGAGAGGTCCTGGAGCAGCTTCCTGAACGGATCGATAAAAATTTATTTGTTCCCCTGACCAAAGAGCAAGGGACCATCCATGACGACAACTATGAGATCGTGGTTAGACTGGTGGCCAAATGGCGGCGCTATAAATTCCTTTGCGAGGCCGATCAACGCCGCTTGATGATCGCCCTGACCAGAATGCGCATGGCCGCCGATAATACCTACCTGGTGGATAAAAAAACCGTCCATGGACCTAAAATCGAAGAATTGGAGATCATCCTGGAAGAGGTCCTTGGGGAAGACGGCGAAAAGGTGGTCATCTTCAGCCAGTGGCTGCGCATGACCGAACTGGTGGAGCGAATCCTTAAGCGAAACCAGATCGGCTATGTCCACTTAAACGGCACGGTCCCGGCTAAACAGAGAAAAAATTTGCTGGTTAACTTTAAGGAAGACCCGGCCTGCCGGATCTTTCTGTCTACCGATGCCGGGGGAGTGGGCTTGAACCTCCAGAGCGGATCCACGGTGATCAACATGGATATCCCCTGGAATCCGGCCGTCCTGGAACAACGCATCGGACGGGTCCACCGGCTGGGCCAGCGCAAACCGGTTCGGGTCATCAATTTTGTCTCCTCGGCCTCCATCGAAGAAAGAATCCTGGATCTTCTTAAGTTCAAAAGATCTCTCTTTGCCGGCGCCCTGGATCAGGATGGGGAAAACGTGGTCATGATCGGCGAATCCCAACTCAAACGGTTTATGCAATCCGTGGAAACCCTGGCGGAAAACCTGGAAAAGGCCGGGCCTTCCATCGCCAGGCAACAGGAAACGGAAAAAGAATCGGATCAACAGGCAATCCTTTCGGAGGGACATGATTCGGGAGAAAGCCGGCCGGTGCCTGTTGGGGAAGATAGGACCGGTACCGGGCTGGACCTTTTGAAACCTTTGCTAATGAGTGGCGCGGAATTTTTAATGAATCTGAGCAAAGGCCTCGGCCGGCCGGCCTCCGGCGAAACACCGGAAGCCTCAAAACCAAGAGGCCCAAGAATCAGCCAGGATCCGGAAACAGGAGAATCATTCCTCAAAATCCCCCTTCCCGAAGCAGAAACAATTCAGAAAATCTTTTCGGCCTTACAGGGGGTAATGATGGGTTTTCAGGGCGATAGCCTCCCGAAATCCGCCAAGGAGTCCCATTGAAGTCACAAGATTTGCTTATTCCCTTTCTTGTCTGGCCCCTTTTCTTTTTCCTGTTTATTTCGCCGGCCTTTGCCCAATTAAAATTTCCCCCTTTTTTCCTCATGGGGGACGGGAAGATCCATATCCAAAACGCACAGACCAAGAAGGAAGCCAAGGTGGACCTGCTTCTTCCCGACGGCTCCTTTGATGAATCGGCCCTGGACCGGATCGACGTGGTCTTCGGCTATACCGGGAACCGGAAAGGGGAGCACATCTCGCGCCGGTTGATTTTCATGCTGGATTATTTTTCCGACCTGGCGGCACCCGGGAAAAAGATATTCCTGACATCCGGCTACCGGAGCCCTGAGTATAATGCCTCCCTGAAAAAGGGGGGCGGGATAGTAGCCAAAACCAGCACCCACATGGACGGCTTGGCCCTGGATTTTCATATCGAAGGGATTAAAAGCAAGGAACTCTGGGAGATGATCCGCCAACAGAATTGTTGCGGGGTCGGCCATTATGGTGGGAAGGAGATCCATCTGGATGCCGGCCGGCCCAGATTCTGGGAGGCGGCCACCTCCAAAGTAGATACCCGGGAAAGCGATTATAACCGGCGCATGTATCTTTCAACCGAATTCGACCGTTACGCGGCCGGCCAAACCGTGAGACTTTCTCTGTCTTCGGTGAGCGATTTCGGGTTCGGAATTGGGAAGAAGGCCATCCTGGTGACTGATCCAGATGGGAATAATCCCCTGATGGAGATGGACATCCGGACCCAGGAGGCTTCGGACTGCCTTCTAATCAAAGATCGGACGGCCTCTCATTTTATCAACCTCGCCCTCCCCGCCAATATTAAGGAAGGCCGCTACCGGATCCGTCTGGATTTCTGCCAGCGGCCTTTTGAACAGATGCCCTTAAAAATTATATCGAATGAAATCGAGATCCTATCTCAATCTTTGTCCAGCCGCCGATAAGAAAGCCGGATCGATTCCAAAGATGTCCTGTCATTAAAACCTGGTGCTTTTTCTTTAAAAAATACAGGAATCACCCTATTTACCTCTTTAAATAATGCTGGTAATTTAATTTAATAAGGCATGGCCTGGATTCCCGCCTGCGCGGGAATGACGGGTTTTTGCATAGTCATCATAATTAATTAGTGCCCCTACGGGGAATCACGAAGCATGAAAATGTTTTCAGACTATGGGCTATGGGCTTTAGATAGGGGCAAGGTGTATGGTTCAAGGTTATTACACTGGCAGCTTGAAACATGCAACATTTTCTTCACCTGATCCCTGGCCCCCGATCCCTGATCCCATAATTCATACTTAAATCTTGCATCTTGCAACTTTATTTTCGTTCATAAGAACCGGAGGTTTTTGAATGGGAGGAACAATCTGGAAAGGATCTATCCATTTCGGGGATACGGATGTGCCCGTCAAGCTGCATACCGCCGTCAAGGAAGAGCGGATTCAGTTTCACCTTCTTCACAAGCCGGATCGTGTGAAATTGCGCCAACAGATGATCTGTGTTTTTGAAAAAATTCCGGTGCCGATAGAGGCACAGGCCAAAGGTTTCGAATGGGAGGAAGGGAAATATATCCTCATCGATCCGGCGGAACTGGAACAAACCGTTCCGGAAAGCAGCCGGATGATCGAAGTCCACGAATTTGTAAAAACCGAACGAATCGATCCCCTCTTCTTTGATCGCGCCTACTACCTGGAGCCGGATAAATATTTAAAAGAATATAACGCCCTTAT
This sequence comes from Deltaproteobacteria bacterium, assembly GCA_016219225.1. Lineage (NCBI taxonomy): Bacteria > Pseudomonadati > Myxococcota > Myxococcia > Deltaproteobacteria bacterium. The sequence goes on along the minus strand of JACRBX010000125.1, from coordinate 3,984 downwards.
CGGGGCTTTGATGGAGATGCAGGCGGCAGGGATCTGCACCTGGACCATGAGAAAGCGGTCCTATCTGGGGGCCTTGCAGACCGGCGGGAAGATTCTCCGTCTCAATACGCTTCGCTATGCCGACGAAGTGATTTCGGCCAGATCTCTTGACCTCCAGAAATTTTCTTTATCTGAAAAGGAACTGAAAATCGGGGTGGATCTGATCAATCAGTTGACCGCTCCTTTTCAGCCACAAAAATTTGAAGACGAACACCAGATAAAGCTGCAAAATTTAATCGATAAAAAAGCCCGTGGAGAAAAAATTGTGCTCCTGCGTCCCCGGCGGTTGAAACCCACGGTATCAGACAAATTGCTTGAGGCTCTTGAAGCCAGTCTGAAAAAGGCGGCCTGAATTGAAAGCCACCGATCCTATCCGTTTCCCGGCGAAACCCTCTTCAAACAAGAAGTCTGAATTTACTGTTCATGGAATATGGAGCGGGACGATCAGCTTCAGCCTGGTGGCGATTCCGGTGCAGTTGGTTAAGGCCGTGGAGCCCGGCCGTGTTTCCTTTCGCCTGCTCCACAATAAGGATTACGCTCCCCTGGCCAGAAGAATGTTTTGTCCGAAAGAAGAAAAGGCCGTCCCCCCGGATGAGATTATCAGAGGATACGAAATCGCACCCGATCGATACATCCTGATAACGGACGAGGAATTGGAATCCGTTTCGCCCGAGCGGAGCCGGACGATCGAGATTGTCGAGTTTATCGATATGCTGGAAGTGGATTCGATCTATTTTGATCACCCCTATTACCTCATCCCCGCGAAAGGGGGCGAAAAATCCTATCGGCTGCTGGTGGAGGTAATGGCCCGAACCAACAAGGCCGGACTCGCTAAATTTGTGCTGGGTGACCGCGAGTATCTCGTTGCGGTCAAAAGCACGGCGGGGGCGCTGGCCCTGATCACGCTGCATTACAGCCAGGAAATACTTTCCGATGCAGCCCTCTTTCCAAAGGAAGGCACGATCGATGCCGAAGAAAAAAACCGCCTGAAAAAGGACATTAAGAAGATGATGGCCGACTTTAACCCGGACAAATATGCGGACGAGCGCCGGGAAAAAATCGTGGCCCTCCTTAAGAAAAAGTCGAAAGAAAAAGCTTTGGTAGAGGCCCCCATGGCCCTGGAAGAAGAGGGAGAAGGTCCGGCCGATCTGGTTGACGCGCTGCAGGAGATCATGCGCAAAATGAAGGAGAAGCGGTGAGCCGAAAGATCGTCGAGATCGCCGGCAAAAGTCTCTCTCTATCGAACCTTGAAAAGGACCTCTATCCCTCCTATGGTTTCACCAAGGCCCACATCCTGGAATATTACCACCGAATCGCCAAATTCATCCTGCCCTATTTGAAAGACCGGGCCTTGACCTTAAAACGTTATCCCGAAGGCGTGGAAAAGGATTACTTTTTCGAAAAGCGTTGTCCTTCTCATCATCCGGACTGGGTGAAAACAGCGGAAGTCGGCCGGGCTGGTAAAGAGACCATGACAGTCTGCCTGGTTAACGATCTGGAAACCCTGGTCTGGGTGGAGAACCTGGCCTCTCTTGAACTCCATGTGCCTCTGGCCAGGGCCGGTTCCCCGGAAACACCCGATTCCATGGTCTTTGATCTGGATCCCGGCGAGCAGGCCGACCTCCGGGAATGTGCCCGGGTAGCACTGATCCTCCGGGACCTGCTTTCCGGACTGCAGATGACCGGCTATGTAAAAACCTCGGGCAAAAAAGGACTCCATGTCTATGTCCCCCTGAACCACAAAGAGACGACCTTTGAGGACACCAAGAAATTTTCAAAGGCCGTTGCCGAGGTCCTGCAGAAAAATTATCCCGACCTGGTGACCGCTAAAATGGCCAGGGAATACCGGAAAGCAAAGGTTTTTATCAACTGGTCTCAAAACGATTCTTCCAAGACGATGATCTGTGTTTATTCCCTGCGGGCCAGGGAAAAACCGTTTGTTTCCTTTCCCCTTTTATGGGAGGAGGTAGAGCTTTTAACCGGAACGGAAGACCCGGAAAAGGTACAGGTCCTGCCTTCGGAGGCCGTACGCCGAGCCGGAAAGAAGGGGGACCTTTTTCAGGAGGTGCTTCTGAAAAAACAGAGGCTTCCACATCTTTAGCGAAGAAATAAAGTTTCAAGATGCAAGTTTCAAGTTTCAAGTATGAAAAACCTTGATCCTTGTTCAGGGTTTTCACTTTGAGCTTTGAGCCTTCAGCTTTGAATTTTTTTCTTGAACCTATTTTCATGCTTCGTGATGACCCAATGGGTCATGAGGATTTAGTTCGAAAATACGAATTTCGAACATTGAATTTCGAATCATGGAGTGATTGGTCTTAAGCCCCCTTCGATATTCAGTATTCGTTATTCGATATTCGATATTCGGTTTTTCATGCTTCGTGATGCCCCGGGCGGGGCTTGAGGGTTTAATATGGGCTTAAAAGAATACGAATCCAAGCGGGTCTTCGAGAAAACACCCGAGCCCAGGCCGGGTCTTCGGCCCGGAGGGGACCAGCTCATTTTTGTCGTGCATAAGCACGCAGCCCGGGCCCTGCATTATGATCTGCGACTTGAGCTGGATGGGGTACTTAAGAGCTGGGCCGTCCCCAAGGGGCCATCGATGGACCCTTCCGTGAAAAGGCTGGCCGTCATGGTGGAAGATCATCCCTTTGATTACAAGGATTTTGAAGGGATTATCCCGGAGGGCCAATATGGAGCAGGGAGCGTTATTATATGGGACAAGGGCTTTTATCTTCACCCTGCGGCAAACAATCGAGAAGAAAGCGAACACCTTCTTCATGACGGATTCCGAAAAGGGAACATGAAGTTTATTGTCGCCGGTGAAAAGCTCAATGGTGAATTCGCCCTGGTAAAGCCCGGAAGGGACGACAAGTCCTGGCTGCTTATAAAGAAAAAAGACCGTCATGCCGTCAAAGAAGATATTCTCAAGGAAAACCGTTCCGTAGTGTCCCATAGAACTCTGGAGGATATTTTCAAAGCCGGGCAGGAAAATCCTTCAGGAAAAACCAAGATAAATCAAATCCGTCTTCGGGAAGCGATGGAAGGGGAAGACCTGAAGGACGTCCCGGCCAAACCCATGCCCCACGGCATAAGCCCCATGCTGGCCACCCCGGTCAAAGAACCTTTTGACCATCCGGACTGGATCTTTGAGGTGAAATGGGACGGCTACCGGGCCGTGGCCGAAATCCGGGACAAGGACGTTTCGCTTTATTCCCGAAACCGGATCTCGTTAACCAAAAAGTTTTCCCCAATTACGGACTCGCTCAAAAAATTCGGATTTGAGGCTGTTTTGGACGGTGAAATCGTCGTGGTCGATGATCGGGGACAGCCTGATTTTCAACTGCTGCAGGATTACCCAAAATCCGGAAACGGACATTTGCTCTACTATGTCTTTGATCTCCTGTACTTCCAGGGGCATGATCTGACTGACCAGCCCCTGGTCAGGCGAAAAGATCTCCTGAAAAAATTCCTCCCCCCGGCTGCAAACATAAAATTCAGCGATCACATCTGGCAAGAGGGCCTTTTGTTTTTTAAGGTCGTCAAAGAAAAGGGCATCGAGGGGATCATGGCCAAACAGGCCCAAAGCCCCTATCAGATAGGCAGAAGGAGCCGACAGTGGCTGAAAGTGAAGACGCAACGCACCCAGGAGGGCGTGATCGCAGGATTCACAGAGCCGGGAGGGGGCCGGAAATATTTCGGCACTCTGGTCTTGGGCGTCTATGAAGGGGACGAGTTGATTTTCATCGGTCATTCGGGCGGCGGGTTCGGGGATGAGGATCTAAAGGCAATCCACAAAAGACTGGGTCCCCTGATTCAAAAAGAATGCCCTTTTAAAGCAAAGCCCAAGACCAATAGGCCAGCCACCTGGGTCAGGCCGGAGTTGGTTTGCGAAGTGGGTTTCCACGGCTGGACCGATGAAGGCCTCATGAGACAGCCGGTTTTTTT
>JACRBX010000124.1 GCA_016219225.1 Deltaproteobacteria bacterium | reverse complement strand
TATTTGTTTGGCCATCTCGGGTAATCGTTGAATAAGGGTCCGGGTCCGCAAATAGGTCTGATGCGGCATGGTCGGGTTGCCCGAAACGATCTCGCCGGCCGGAATGGATTTAGCCACCCCGGATTTCCCCCCCACCTTAACCCCATCCCCAATGGTGATATGGCCGGCCACACCAGCCTGGCCGGCCAGAATGACCCCTTTCCCAAGGGTGGCGCTCCCGGATATTCCGACCTGGGCAATTAAAAGGGAGTGCTCGCCGACCACCACGTTGTGGGCCACTTGGACCAGATTATCGGTTTTGACTCCGGCCTTGATCCAGGTCCTGCCCAAGGACGCCCGGTCTATGGTGTTGTTGGCTCCGATTTCACAGTCATCATCGATCTGGACGATTCCCAACTGAGGAATCTTGACGTGGGTCATCCCATCCTGGGCAAAGGCGAATCCGTCACTGCCGATCACCGTCCCGCTATGAATGATCACCCTTTGCCCGATGATCGTTTTCGAGAGAATGGAAACGTTGGGATAAATCAAAGATCCCTTTCCAATCCTAACAAAATCGCCCACAAAAATACCTGGAAACAGAATAACATCATCTTCAATTTCCACCTGATTTCCCAGATAGACCAGAGGATAAATGGAGACGTTGTTCCCAATTCGGCAATCCTCCCCAATAGAGGCCAAGGGGCTGATACCCAGGGGATGCTTGACTTGAGGGGCAAAAAATTGAGCGATCCGGGCATAGGCCAGATATGGATTTTGGATAATGATTAAAGGCTTGTCCGTTGCAGGGATCTGAGATCCAACAATTACAGCTGATGCCTGAGTTATCTCCAGGTCTTTATGGTATTTGGGATTGGCTAAGAAAGTAATCTGCCCCTTTCGGGCTTCCCGAATCCCGGTGATGCCGGTGATCAACTCTTCACAAGTTCCCCGGGTTTCCCCTCCAACCAAGTGAGCCAATGCCTCCAGAGAAACCCCTGAAGGGGGCAGATCTGAGGTCATCATGGTTATTTCTTCTTTTCTTTTTTTGTTTCGTTAAAAATCTTGATCACCTTGTCGGTCAGTTCTATCGGCTTGGTGTAATAAACCACGCCGCTCTTGGCTTCCAGAATCAGGGTATACCCTTCCTCTTTGGCCAATTTACTCGTCACCTCAAATAATTCGTTTAGAAGAGGCTGCATGGCATTGTATTCGTCCTTATGCATCTCATCTTCTTTCTCCCGAACCAGGTCCCTGAAATCTTCCTCTTTCCGGATCAGTTCCTTTTCTTTCTCCCTTTTAGCGTCCTGGCTGAGGACATTACTTTTCTTGTTAAATTCATCACGCAGTTTTTTCAGATCTTCCCGTTTGACCGTTAACTCTTTTTTGATTCGATCCGATTTTTCTTGCAGACCCTTGGAGGCCTTTTTGCCGGCTTCGGACTGTTGGAGACATCTTTGCAGGTCCAGGATCCCCACCTTGAGAGGGGGGTCGCTGGCCCAGGATGGTACAGTCAAAAAGATAAAAAAGATTCCAATCATCAAAGACAGGGGTTTAAATAAATAGCGAATCATTCATTCCTCCTCAAAGTTAATCATATATGAGGGACCTTTAACAAGTCCTTCCTATTTCATCATTAAAAAAAGGTGCCTATGCTGAAATCCCAGTTATTGGTATCTTCCCCGGGCCTTTGATCGATATTCCAACCCCATTCCAAACGCAGAGGCCCCATAGGGGAATACCAGCGGATACCCAGACCCACACTTTTTCTCAAAGACCTGAAATCAAGATCCGCCGATTTGGTATAGGCATTGCCGGCATCGAAGAATATCAATCCTTTAATCCCGGCCTTTTGGATCAAAGGGAAAATGTATTCCAAATTAAATTGCACCATCTGCTCGCCACCGATCTTTTGGCCGGTTGCCTCATCCGTAGGGCTGATGGAGTAATATTTGAACCCTCGAACCGAGTTGATGCCGCCTAAATAAAATTTTTGGTAAAGGGGCAGATCCCCGCCGGGATTCTGGGTGATTAATCCCCATTTGCCGTTAATAAAAAAGGTGGTCTCCCAAAAAAGAGGAAAATACCAACCGGAACTGGCCATATAACGAGTATAATAATTGGTCCCCCCGAGAGGACCGCCGGCATATTCAATGGAAGCGCTGTTAATCGATCCCTTGGTGGCATTAAAAATCAGGTCTCTCGAATCCCTTTTGAGGGTCAAACGGACACTGCTGGTCTGATGACGGCCTTTCAAGTCCTGGATGACCTGGGCGGCATCAGTGGCCACATCCGTCACATTGGTATCATCATAGGTATAGGTGATATAGGCCCGGGTATATTCTTCAAAAAAGGGATGGCCAAAATCCACTGAACCCCCGAAACTATTTTGGGTATATTTGTCCCAGATCCGCTCCCAGTTATATAGGTTGGTCCCGGCAGAGACCCTGGTGTCAAAGAGCCAGGGCTCGGTAAAATTGAGATTGTAGCGCGCGGTTTTGGCCCCGAGTTGGGCATCCAGACTCAGCGATTGTCCCCGTCCAAAAAGGTTTCTTTGAGAAATCTGGCCCATGAGGATAAATTGATCGACAGCGCTGTAGCCTGCCCCGACGGAGAAGGAACCGGTCTGTTTTTCTTTGACCTCGACCTTCAAATTCATTCTATCTTCCTGACTGCCCGGGGAAGTCGAGATATTGACCTCCTCAAAATAATCAAGACGGCGGAGGTTTTCATTGCTTTTCCTGAGGGCCGTGGCATCGAAGAGGCCTTTTTCAGATACCTTAAATTCCCTTCGAATCACCTTATCCCGGGTCTTGACATTCCCGACAATATCGATACGTTCAAAATAGACCTTAGACCCTTTTTTGATCTCATAAACGAGATCGACCTTGGGAACCGTGGGATCTTCTTTGACTTGAGGGGTAATTTCGGCAAAGGCATAGCCTTCAAGGGAATAAAGGTCATTAAACATAAGAACATCTTTACGGATCACTTCGCGGTTATAAAATTTTTCCTTGGTAATGGACAGAGAGGCCATCAGCTTTTCTTTAGGTTGAATCATATCCCCACGGATGTCGACCTGCCCCATTTTAAATTGCTGTCCCTCTTCGATCGGGATGCTGATAAACAGCCATTCTCCTTCATGCCGGACGGTCGGTTCCCCTACTTTGGCCTTTAAGTAGCCATGGTTGTAATAAAAAGAAGAAACTTTCTCCAGGTCCTGTTCCAGCAGTTCCTTTTTATAGACCCCGGAGGAGGTCAGCCAGTAAAAAAATCCCTTTTCATTGGTTTCCATCAAACCTTTGAGTTGTTTTGCAGAAAACCCCTTATTCCCCTGAAAGGTAATGGTTTTGATATAGACCTTTTTCCCTTCCACAATCGTATAGACCACGACCCCTGCCTGCCCCTGGTCTTCGTAAGCGACCGAATAGGTAATCTGGGCATTAAAATATCCCTTTGACTGGTAAAAGACGGTTAATTTCTCCAAACTTTCATTGATCGTGTTCAGATTTAATATCGTATAGGGCTTGACCGTCAGTTGTTCTTTAAGTTCCTCTTCTTTGAGTTCTTTATATCCCTTTAAATCGATCCGTTTAACAAAAGGGCGTTCCACAACCACAAAGGTGATGGATTTCCCTTGAGGGGTTTGTTCCGTCTCTAACCGGACATCGGAGAAAAAACCCATCTTGAAAACGGACCGGAGGTCCTGATCCAGTTGTTCGGGGTTATAGGCCTCACCGGCTTTGGATTTGAGTTCTCTTTCAATCGCTTGGGCCTCAATCCTTTGATTTCCCTTAATGGCTATTCCGACAATCTTTTCTTGCCCTAAGATTCTTAACCCCAATTCTTTTGAAAAATTTTCTATCAATTTCAGAATATTTTCCAACCCCTCTCCGGTCATCGAGAAAGACAGGGGAGGTTTTTCATTGCTGGTCTCTAAGAGATTCCCGGTCAGACTCAGTCGCTGACCGATCTTGGTCAGGCTTCCATAGATGATCCGGTCTGCTCCCATTTGTTTTCCAATGGACCGGAGTTCCTTCCAGTCACTGGGAATTTTTTTGGCCAGCCAGGGTTGGGTCATGGAAAGAGGGAGCAGGGAGATATTTTGTTGGCTCAATCCTTTGGAAAGGGTCTCCAAAATATTTTTTTGGAGATAGGTCAAATCTTCCTGGCTGTAAATGGTAAATGGCATCAGGGCCACCTTGCCCTCCGGGGCGGCCTGAACTTCCAATAGGGTCAAACTGGTAACAACTAAAAAAACCATCAAGCTAAAAATGATTTTCTTCGGCATAAGAGCTCCCTTTTTATTCGGTAAGGATTTCATTGGCCTTCCCATCCACAATTTCCACATTTCGTCTGAATCGTTTTGACAAATCCAGGTTGTGGGTAACCATCAAAAAAGTCACCCCTTTTTCCTGATTGAGTTGAAGGAATAATTCGATAATCTGTTCCCCTGTTTTTCGATCTAAATTTCCCGTCGGCTCATCGGCCAGGATGAGTTGGGGAGATTTAATTAAGGATCGGGCAATGGCTACCCGTTGTTGTTCCCCGCCGGAAAGTTCTCCGATCCTGTGTGACAAACGGTCTTTGAGTCCCAATTGGGCCAAAATATCTTCGGCCTTTTCCTGCGCCCCTTGCTTGCTGTCCCTGGCTATCAATAAGGGCATCATGGTGTTTTCCAGGGCGGTAAATTCCGGAAGCAAATGATGAAATTGAAAGACAAAGCCGATTTTCTGATTACGAAATCGGTCCAAGTCCCTGGCCGGCTGTTCAAAAATATTCCGGCCTTCAAACAGCACTTGACCACCGGAAGGCCGATCCAGGGTTCCCAGGATGTGCAATAATGTGGATTTCCCGGTTCCTGAAGCCCCCACCACGGCCAGGGTATCCTGCTTCCATAAATCCAGATCAAGACCTTTCAGCACTTCAACGTGATGCTCGTTGTTGATAAAAAATTTATCTAAATTTCTGACCGTAACCAGGGGTTGAGACATAAAATTATTTTGTTTCGGACTTAGGGGTTCGAATTTTGTGTTCAGTTGGTCTCAATAGAGAATCCCCCTATTCATAGCGCAGGGCCTCGGCCGGGTCCAGGCGGGAAGCCTGCCAGGCCGGATATAAGGTGGCAATCAAACTGATCCCCACGGCCGAAGCCACGATCATTAAAATATCTCCCCCTTTCATTAATACCGGCAGAGAAGAGATATAATAAACGTCGCTCGGCAGTTTGATAAACTGATATCTTTGAAGAATCTGGCACAAGCCCACACCGCCCAAAAGCCCCAGAACCGTGCCCACTGCCCCGATGATAATACCTTCCAGCATAAATATTTTCATGATACTGGAAGCCGAGGCCCCCATGGATTTGAGTATGGCAATATCCTTGGTTTTTTCCATGACCACCATGATCAAAGAAGCCACAATATTAAAGGCCGCTACCAGAATAATCAAGGTCAGAATGATAAACATGACCAGCTTTTCCAGTTTCAGGGCTGAAAACAGGTTCTTATTCATCTTCATCCAGTCTTTGGTCCAAAAGGGAAAACCCAATTTTGTCTGGACGGTCCGGGCGATCTCTGCGGCCTTATAGACATCGCGGGTCTTGATTTCCAAACCCGTTACCCGGTTCCCCAGTCCTAAAAAAGACTGGGCCTGAGAAAGGGAAACAAAGGCGATGGAAGAATCGTACTCGTACATTCCCGACTCAAAGGTCCCAGCCAACCTGAAGGGTCTCATCTTGGGTATTCTCCCCAGAGGCGTCAATTCCCCCAACGGGGAAATAACGGAAAGAGTATCGTTTAAAGAAAGACCCAAGGCCCTGGCCAACTCCTGGCCTAAAATGATCCCGGGCAGTCCCTGCTCTTCTTGCCCTCCAGTCGGGGGAGGGACTTCCAGGGCTTGCCAACTCCCTTTCTTTATAATTCGATCCAAGGCAATCACCTTAGGGGCGGTCCGGATGTCAATACCCCGAAGAACGGCCCCGGTCACCTGCCCACCGGCACTCATCATGACCTGGGTCAGGATAAATGGCGTGGCGGCCGTAACCCCGGGCACCGATTCCACCTTCTGAGCCACTTGGACATAATTCTCGATGGCATTGTCCCAGTTTAGGACCAGGGCATGGGAATTGAGGCCCAATATTTTGTTTTTTAAGTCATTTTCAAAACCGCTCATCACCGCCAGGACGACAATCAGGGCCATAACCCCCAGGGCGACTCCGCCCATGGAGATGAAGGTGATGATAGATATAAAGGTCTGCTTCCTTTTGGCCTTTAAATAACGGTAACTGACAAAAAACTCGAAAGACATCATAACTTCCTGAAATCCGTTGCTCGTTACTGGTTACTGGTTACTCGATAGCCGATAGCCTGAGAACTATCTTAAACGAGGAACAAGCAACCAGCATCAACTCCCCGGCATCTTCTCCGGCTTCAACTGGGGGAACAAAATGACCTCCCGGATCGAGGGAGCGTCGGTAAAAAGCATGACCAGCCGGTCAATCCCAATCCCTTCCCCGGCTGTCGGGGGCAGACCATATTCTAAGGCCATAATATAGTCCCAATCGATGGCTTGGGCCTCTTCATCACCGGCCTCTTTGGCCTTCATCTGATTAAGGAACCGTTCTTTTTGGTCCAACGGGTCGTTGAGTTCTGTAAATCCATTGGCGATTTCACGGCCGTTGATAAATAGTTCAAAGCGATCGGTTAACTCCGGATTTTCTTTACTTCTTTTCGCTAAAGGCGAAACTTCTATGGGGTAGCCGGTGACGAAAGTCGGCTGCCTGAACTGGGGTTCAACGAGTTGTTCAAAAATTTTAGTTAAGGCCTTTCCCTGGCCATCGGCAGGCTTTAAGTCCGCCCCCAGGGAACGGGCCAATTCAATAGCCTGCCTGGAATCAGCCAGTATCCGGGGCTCTATTTTTCCTATCTCAACCAGGGACTCCAGAAAGGAAATCCGTCTCCAGGGAGGGGTTAAATCAACAGACTCCCCCTGGTAGGAAAAAGTTAATTCTCCTTTGAACTTGAGGGCCAGGGCCGAGAACAACTCCTCCGTTAGGGTCATCAAATCCTGGTAGGTGGCATAGGCCTGGTAGAATTCGATCATCGTAAATTCCGGATTGTGCTGAATGGAGATCCCTTCATTCCTGAAGTTCCGATTGATTTCAAAGACCTTGTCCATCCCGCCGATAACCAGACGTTTCAAATAAAGTTCCGGGGCGATCCTTAAAAACAGGGGGAGATTCAGGGCATTATGGAAAGTCTCAAAGGGTTTGGCCGTTGCCCCGCCGGCCAGGGGTTGCATCATAGGGGTTTCAACCTCCAGGAATCCCCTTTCGGTCATAAAAGCCCGGATTAAAGAGATCATCTGGGAGCGCACCTGAAAAATTTCCCGGACCTTGGGATTAACCAACAAATCCAGATATCTCTGTCGATAGCGTTGTTCGACATCGATCAGGCCATGGAATTTTTCCGGCAAGGGGCGCAAGGATTTGGCTAATAGTTGGAATTTTTTTATCAAAAGGGTCAACTCTCCGGTTCTGGTCTTGAAAAGACTCCCCTCCAGACCCAAAAAATCTCCCAGGTCTATTTTTTTGAAACGGGCGAACGCCTCCTCACCGACTAAATCTTTTTTAAAGTACCCTTGAAGACGACCTGTCCCGTCTTGAATATGGAAAAAGATACTCTTCCCAAAATCCCTTTGGGTCATTAATCTCCCGGCGGTCTGAATGAGCGGTTGGGAATCGTCCGGGTTGGACCCTGCCAGGGAACCAAATTGGGCATGGATCTCTTCTATTTTATGACTGATCTGGTTAAAGCTCGGATAGGGATCGACTCCAAGGGTCCTCAGTTCTTCCGCCTTTTTCAACCGCTGCTGCTTAAACTGGTTTTCTTCTTCCATTGACTAAGTCCTTAAAAACCATTACTATTATCCATCTTTAGCGGATGGACGTGGGAAAATAAACATTAAATATTAAATTGTTTTCAATAATTAGTCAAGGATAAACCCTTGATGATTTTTGAAGAAAAGTAGGGCCTCCATGAACCTTAAGATCTTATTTTTGTTAAGCCTGGCCCATTTGGTCACGGATATTAATCAAGGGGCCGTTCCGGCCCTTTTGCCCTTCATGAAAGAAGCTTTAGGACTTTCATACACCGCAGCCGGCATGGTCTTATTAGCCTCTAATCTGACCTCTTCGGTTATTCAGCCCCTTTTCGGTTATTTTTCGGACCGTCGCCCCAAAGCCTGGCTGATTCCCATTGGGGTACTGGTAGCCGGACTGGGCGTCGGCCTCTCCGGGTTCTCTCCGAATTACGGAGTCCTTCTCCTGCTGGTCATTTTAGGGGGATTGGGGGTCGCTGCTTTTCATCCGGAAGGATTTAAAACCGCCCATTTTTTTATCGGCCCAAAAAAGGCCTCAGGGATGTCTATCTTTGCCGTGGGGGGGAATCTGGGGTTTGCCTTGGGACCTTTTAGCCTGGCCTTTCTGGTAACCCATTTTTCCTTAACCGGGACCCTGGCCTATTTCTTCCCCGGTCTTATCATGGCCGGCTTTCTCATTTTCCTTCAGCCCAGTCTGCGCTATTCAACCCCTTCGGAACAAAAAGAAACCCCTTCAATCAACCGGAAATCAAACACTTCTTACGGGAAATTGGTGATTCTGATTTTGATTGTCACCATGAGGTCCTGGATGCAAATGGGGCTGGTGACCTTTATTCCTTTTTATTATATCAATCATTTAAAAGGAGATCCTCTGCTGGCCGGTAAAATGGTTACCACTTTCCTGATTTCAGGGACCATAGGGACCCTGGTGGGGGCCCGCTTGGCCGACCGCTGGGGACACAAAAATTTTCTTACCCTGACCATGTTTCTGATGATCCCCCTCCTCATCCTCTTTCTTAAAATTCAAGGCTGGGG
>JACRBX010000123.1 GCA_016219225.1 Deltaproteobacteria bacterium | reverse complement strand
GCAATGAATGCTATGAAACAACGTCCCCTCCCCATAGAGAAAGAAGGAAACGCTGGGAAAAGTTCATCAATTCCCGTACATTTCCCGGCCAGGAATGCTTCATCAGATGAGGCATCATATCGGTCAGAAGGTAACAGTTTAGTCCCTATCCCCAAGGGGACTATAATCACCCCGAGGCCCACCGCCAAGCAAAAATTGGAACCTGCCCGAACATTTCCGATCAACTGGAGTTATTATACAAGGCCGCCTGGGCAGAAGCCGAATCAGCCGTTAGGAGAGTTTTGAGGAAGGTCAGGGGATGGACCTTTTGCCTTTTGGCCGTTTGAACCAGGCTGGGGAGGATACTATGGGTCTTTAATCCTTTATCTGATCTCGTTCCAAAACAGACTTTGCGGAAGATGACCATTTTTCTCAGGGATTGTTCGGCCTGATTATTGGTAGGCGGCACGCCGGGGATGCGCAGAAAGGTGAAGAGGCTTTTCTGTTCCGGACCGACGAGGTACTTTCGGAGCGTCTCAGCGGGCTTGAACTGAAGGGGTTGTTGACAGATATTCGTGAGTTCTTTGAGGAAAAATTTTTCGATCTTCAAGGCCGACTGTTTTGAAAGGATACCGGATCTTAGATCCTGGCCGGTTTCACAGGCCTTGGAGAAAAAGTCTTTGACTCGGCTGGTAAAGGAGTCTACGTGTTTGTCCTGCTCCGGTTGCGGCAGGAGAGCATGTTCCCGTTTGATTTCTTTAACGGTTGTGATGATATGGGCCAGACAAGCCTGCCAGTTGGCGCCGATGCCGTTATAAGCTGGATAGCGGTCTCGCACCAGCGTACCGGGGAAGTCCTTTCCGAAGATGGACTTGGCTACCTCGGCAGAGCGGTGCCGATCGATATGAAAGAAGGCCAGGTCTTCATTGCCCCCATACCACACATAATGGCCATCTCCATCATTACGCCATGAGGTTTCATCGGCATGGGCCACGTCAGACATCCTGAGCTTTTCCCGCAGGTCTGCGTAAATAGGCTCGCCCAACTTAGCTGCTTTTTGGTCAAAGCCAACCAGAGAAGCCGGCACGAACGATAGACCGAACAAAACCTTGAAGACCTCTGCGACTTTTCGGTACGGAATGCCGATCTCATAACGTAGATACATAGCGGTCGACTTGGCCACCGGCCCGATTGGGGCATGGAGAATCTCGTCGGCTGCCGTCTGAACAACGGGTCCTCGACACTGAGTACAGAAGGCCTGTTCATGCACATACCGCGTAACACCGGGGCGGGGGACCAGCACAATGTCTTCCTGAATATGCTCCAGGGGTTCTTCAATCGGGGTTAAGTCTGTTGAACCACAATAGGGACATTGGTGTGGCGCTGAGACCGGAACGGACCGATCAATGTGGATCGGTTTCGGCCTGAACCATCCCGGATGGCCCATGGGAGCACCGCGTTTTTTCTGGCCGGATTGCTCCGGGACATCCTTTTTATCGTCAGGACCACCCTCCTTTTTTCGGTTCGTCTTAAATTGCTTTTGGTGTAAGGCCTGATATTTGGCCCGAAGCTCCGCCAGTTCCCTTTCCAACTCACGATTACGCTTAAGGGCTGAGTCCAGCCTCTGATCCAATAGATCGTTAATCCTCAAGTGCTCTTGATAGGAATTTTCCCCCATCCGATACTCTCCCAACACCCAGGTGGTGGACAGCCCGCCCAGATAAGGACAGTTATGCTCATATGAACAGACGAAATCACGGGGCGGAAAAACAGGAGGCTTCATTCTTAAGGGTTCTCCAGTTTTAGAATCTCCCAGTTGATCTTGGACAACTTCTGGATAAGGGCCCAAAGCTGTTTATAACGCTTTCCCATCTCCAGGGCCTTCGGAACAAGGTTCTTCCTGACGTAAAGGGTGACGGTTTTCCCCTCCACCTTGGTGGTCAGCCCATATCCGGACATAGACGGGGATTTGGCAACGGTCCCGATAAGAAAGGAATCGAGATGAGCCATAATTTCCTGTCGAAGCAGATCTTGTCGTTTTTTGAGAACCGAAAGTCTTTCCATAATAAAACCTTCCTTTTCACAAGAGTACAAGTACTCATATAATTTAACCTAAAAAATGCCCGGATGTCAAGTTTTTTTTATCATCCAGACAAAATTAATTACAAAAGAACTAAACTGTTACGTGGTTTCCATCGCGTGCGAGGGGACGTTGTTCATTTCATTCAGTTTGAGTAGCTGCTTCCATCGCTTTAATTGCCATAGCCACCCCGGTTGTCCCAACCCCAACCTGACGGGCGATCTCAGCCATAGGGAGCCCCAGTTCCCGGTATAGATAAAAACAGAGCCTTCTTCGAAGTTCCGACACAGCCTTTCGGCGGCTCCCAGATTTTAACTCAATTTCATTAACTCCGGCTTCTCGACATTTTTCTCTAATGATCCTCGACAACGCCCCGGCTTT
>JACRBX010000122.1 GCA_016219225.1 Deltaproteobacteria bacterium | reverse complement strand
TTATTGCTGGATCGTTTTCGGCAGCGAAGGACGTAAAGAGCAGACCTTCAGAACCGATCAGGACAATGCCCTGATTTACAACGACCCGGGTACAGCCGAGGATGAAGAAAAGGCCGGGGACTATTTCCCTAAATTTACCGCTTTGGTATCCCACGGTCTTCAACAGGTGGGTTTTCCCCGGTGTTCGGCCGACTATATGGCCAGCAATCCAAAGTGGTGTCAGCCCCTCAAGGTTTGGAAGAGATATCTTTCCGCCTGGATCGATGAACCGATTCCTGATTCGTTGTTAAATTTTTTAATCTTCTATGATTTCAGGCCCCTCCACGGAAAACGCAGTCTCTCGGAAGAACTCAGAAAACATCTTATCACATATCTTGAAGATAAAAAAATCTTCCTGGGCCATATGGCCGGCTTTATGCTTCAGATCACCCCTCCCATCGGTTTTTTTAATACCTTCGTCGTGGAAAAAAGCGGCGAACACAAGGATAAATTTGACTTGAAGATCAAAGGGCTCACCCCTCTTTTGAATATTGTGCGTCTGTTCTCCATGGAAAAAGGGATTATAGAGACCGTTACTCTGGAACGGATAGAGGCCTTGAAAAGCAAACACGACCTGGCTGAAAAATATTCCGAAGAACTGGAGCATGCCTATGAATTCCTCATGCTCCTTCGAATCCATCATCAGTTTGAACAGATCAAAGCCGGCCTGAAGCCGGATAATTTTATCAACCCCAATCAATTAAGCAATCTTGAAAGAAAAACCCTGAAAGAAGCTTTTCATCTCATGACCAGAATGCAGGGACTGGTGGCGGAGAAATACAAACCGTTTATTCGGTAAGGAAACCCATTATGTCCGAACGATTGTTGATCGTCGAAGATGAGTCGACCCTGCGGGAGTCCCTCAAGCGGGTTTTTATACGGGAAGGCTATGAAGCCGAGACGGCCGGAAGTGCCGAAGAGGCCGTTAAGGTCTTTGAAGAGGGCGCCTATGATCTGATCATCACCGACATTATTCTTCCCGGGATGGATGGCATTCAATTCTTAAAAGAGGTCAGAAAACGCGTCCCCGATGAACTGGTAATCGTAATGACCGCCTATGCCTCTATCGAAACCGCAGTGGGTGCCCTCAGGGCCGGGGCCTATGATTACATCCTGAAACCCATTATTCATGAAGAAATCAAAAAAATCATTCGCCAGGCCTTGGATGTCCGGGCTCTAAGGGCCGAAAACCTGATACTCAAAAAACAGATCGAAAAACAGTATAATTTCGAAAAGATCATCGGAGAGAGTCCGGCTATCAAAAACGTAATCGAGCAGGTCAAAAAAATCTCAGACTCTAAAAGTAATGTCATGATTCTGGGCGAAACCGGGACCGGCAAGGAACTATTTACCCGGGCCATCCATTTTAATAGTCCCAGGAGAAACAAGCCCTTTATCCCCATTAATTGCAGTGCCATCCCGGACAATCTGCTGGAGTCGGAAATCTTTGGGTACGTCAGAGGAGCCTTTACCGGTGCGGTTTCTTCCAAAAGAGGGCTTTTTGAAGAAGCCGATGGGGGGACAGTCTTTCTGGATGAGATCGCCGATTTGAGTCCGGCCTTGCAGGCCAAACTGCTCCGGGTTATTGATGACCATGAAATAAGGCCTTTGGGGTCGACCCAGAGCCGTAAAGTCGATATCCGTATCCTCGCCGCCACCAATAAGGATATTCTAACAGCCGTCAAAGAGGGCCTTTGCCGGGAGGATCTCTACTATCGCCTGAATGTCGTCACATTGACCTTACCGCCCTTAAGAGATCGCCAGGAAGACATCCTTCTTTTGGCCAGGTATTTTCTGACCCACTATGCCCGGGAGATAGGCAAATCAGCCAGAGAGCTCCATCCCTCGGCCCTTAAGCTCCTTCAGGACTACCCCTGGCCCGGCAATGTGCGGGAACTGCAAAATATCATCGAACGGGCAGTGCTCATTGCCGAACGGGATACGATCCTTCCGGAACACCTCCCGGAAGGATTGCGCGGTGCACCTTCCTTTTTAACCGAGGCCCTGTCCCAACCCCTGTCTATCGAAAACTATACCCGGGAATTCATCCTCCGATATCAGAATACCTTTGGCGAACAACAATTAGCCGACCAACTGGGAATAACCCGAAAATCCCTATGGGAAAAAAGAAAAAAATGGGGACTTTCCAAAAAAGAAAAGCCGGTTTAAAATGAAGGGAGGGATGCCGCGGGTCTTCACGCAGGAGCGCAAAGCTCTTGTCTGCCGATTCTCTTGCCTGCGTTGGCATCGACCAGCAGCAGTCCCAGAAACGTCGCGTCGTGCGATGGATCACAGGTCCCTCAAATTACCACGGCTCTCTCATCCATAGCCTCTTTCACCAGGAAGTTCAATTTCCCTGACTCCGAGTCGCCTTGGATCTGTTTATCCCATTGTGCTCAGTCACGCTCCAGGAACCAATCTCGGAATTGGCGGTACTCATCTGCCGGCAACAAGGCAACCGCATTTTCGATTTCTACCCCCTGCGCCCTCCGGAAAAACTTTATTGACTTTTTTTTATTTCTTATGTTATGCCATTTATGACATATATCAAAAAAGACACATAGAGGTTTTTTTATGCCATCAGCACCTGCAACTTGCATCTTGCAACTTGAAACTTTTTTTAATTAATCAGGGGAATGCCTATGGAGCACCAAATATTAATAGGAGAAAATCGGGAAAAGCCAACTTCCCGGAATAATTTGATTTTGTATTTCCATTACTTATTGGATAAGAAGTCCAACTATTTCTTCCTCAACGAAGATACTCTTGAAAACCTATTGGACCAACTGAACAATCTCGTCATGATCAAAGACGTCTCCTACTGGCTGACCGTAGTCCGTATCAATGAACTGTCCCTGCTTTGTACCGAAAATTACGCTAATAACGGTGAAATTACTCTGGTGGGCGACCTCCTGTTGAATCCAAGGCTTGTTCTAATACATGTCCGAGGACAAAATCGACCATTAATTAAAAAACGGCACACCCCCCTTACCGAACAGTTCCGTTCTGTCGCTGATTCCTTTCCAGGAGTCGTTCAATGGTTAAAAACTGAAACCTCTCTGGAAACCAAGACCCCGGCCTTGCTCCCCTTTCTTCATGAAAAATTGAAAGAATCAGGCTATTTCAGAAAAGAGTATTTTGATTCGCTCGACAAACGGAAGACCAGGATTGCAGAGTTGACCAGATTCCTGTCTGCTGCGGGAATTACCGACAGTCTTGATCTTTACCGCTGGCGTAAAAACGTCCGACCGTCGGACCGGGAATTGATGGAGTCCAGATTCTGTTGTTGCAATCTGGACCGTTTCCTGGAACTGGGGCACCAGGTCAGGAAGCTTGCTCAAGGCCCTTCGATGCCTGCCAGATTCCAAATTCGGGAGTCTGATAAATGGAATAACGGTATCTTTGTCAATCAAAACAGATCAAGGGCCACCTTTGAGATTCAAAATCCGGGAGATTAAGAAATTTTTAATGAAAGAGGCATAACCCATGTCAAGAGTATCTTTAAAAATTAACTTTCCTCTAATAACTCGTAACGCGGAACCCGGAACAGCGAAAGCTGGCACTGAGGAAAAATTTTTCTTGACTTTTATGTCACACATGACATATATGCCAAAAAATACATATAAGACAGGATAACTTTTTGGCCCCTTTTTTTGCAATAGACAAACTCTATTATTTATTGGCAGCCCTTTTTTACCTGGCCGCCATGATGGTCTTTATCTTCAGGCAGAGAAAATGCGCCCTGGGGTTGCTTTTGGCCGGATTCGCTTTGCACACCTGTTTCCTCTGGAAAAGGGCCTGGACCCTGGGATTTTTAAGCCCCAACGCCTTTTTTGAAGGTCTTTATTTTCTCCCCTGGTGTCTGGGATTACTTTCCATAGGGCTCAAAGTATTTGCCAAGAATAAGTCCCTGGCGGATTCGATCATCATCTTAATTTTTTTCCTTTCCCTGCCGGCCTCCTTTTTCCCAGGAGGCATCATCCCTCCGTCGCCCAAATCCCAGACTATTTTTTCTTCCCTTTTCTTCTTTTTCGAGGTCTTGGCTCAGGCCTGTTTTATCCTTGGGGCCTGGCTGGGACTTTTATATTTGCGGCAGCAAGAGGAGGCCAGGATTTTTCATTCCTTCCTGATCTGGGGGTTTGTTTTCTACAGCCTTGCCCAGGTGGTCGGGGCTTACTGGTCCTATTTGGGCTGGGCCACCCCCTTGCACTGGAGCAATCGTCATTTGCAGTCGGCCTCTCTGTGGTGTTTTTATGCCGCCATCCTCCATCTACGCTTTTTACCGGATTGGCCATTAAGACAAGAGGCCCGATTTTCCATCCTGGGGTTCTTCCTGGTCCTCCTTTTCAACATAGGGGCCCAAATATCTGAGCGGGCCATTACCCGATTGGGAGGATAACCCTATGTTTCAAAAAATCTGGAACTGGTGCGGCAATGTCAAGATTACCTTTTATCTTTTTTTATTCATTTCCCTGAACCTGGTTGCCGGCTCTTATTTTATCAAATTTAATTCGGCCTTATTCAACCCTTTGAACCATCTCCTGCTCCAGGAATGGCTTATCGGCTACGGGATAAATGAGCCCTTCAAGATCCTTTGGCTGGGTTCCTTACTGGGGCTGCTGACCCTTCTGGGGATCAATACCCTGGTTTGTGCCTGGAACCGGATCCGTCTCCTCTGGCCTAAAAGGACCCAGATGCCTTTCAAAATTTTTTCCATAAAAGTCACCCCCTCCTTAATCCATCTCTGTTTTCTGGTTATCCTGGCCGGCCATTTCATCAGCCTGATTCAGGGATATAATGCGGTCCTTTCGGCGAAACCGGGGGAATCGATCCGATTACCGGACCGAACCGAAATTAAAATCCTTGAGCAGCAATGCGAATATTATCAATTCCCTCCTGCCCTGCAACAATCCATCAAACAATGTACCGTTACCCTGGGCCTCTTTTCTGGTGCGCGAGAGAACACCAAAATATATTCGATAACCCGGTCCGTAGTCGATCCGCAATTCCGATACGACCCCGCTTACCGATTTTACATCACCAGCCAAGCCAAGCTGCAAACGGGCGATCCTGGTAAATTCGCGCTCGCGCCTAAAGATCTCGCAACTCACTCAATCACTTAGAAAAAGCTTCAGTCTAACGGATTTCAATCATGATTAAGTGTATCCCATAAAATACAAAGTGTCAAAAAATGAGCCTTTTCTCTGACTCCGGGACACTACAATGTTGGCCTGCTTAAATAAGTTTTATTTTCAGGCCGGCTTTCCCGGCTGCCGTTGTTTGACGCTTATCGGAAGATACGAACAGTTCCGCCCCCCATTCTAAAGCGCAGGCGATATGAAGCGCATCCATTGAACACAGCGGATGGGCTTCGAGCAGTGTAGTAGCTTTGGCCAGGATCTCAGGAGTCAAGTTGATGATTTCGACATCATGAATGTCATCGGACAGGTGCTCTTTAACGGTTCTATATTCCCGGCGGGAAAGAATCTTTTCCCGTATGCGGCGGTTTAAAGCAGAAATGATCTCAGGAACACAAATGACGCTAAGGGCAAGCTCGGTGGCTTCCTGACAGAGTTCATCAACCTGTTGGCTTCCATCTTCCTCAATATATCTTTTTGCAAAGGCCGAAGCATCAAAGAACGTTTTCACGTTCGCGCTCCTCCAAAATTGCGGAAGAGAGACTGGCACCCTTGACGGACAGGCGCAAGCCGGGCTTTTTCCAGGACGGTCTTGCGGCTTCCTTGGATAGGGGCGTTATCTCCGCGATAGGTTTCCCATGGCGCAAAATAACAATTACCTCTCCTTCCTCGATGGCAGAAAAGAGACGTGAAGCATGCTGCCGAAACTCAGTGAAGGTTATTGCTTTCATCTGACACCTCCATTATGTACATCAGTGTACATTTTAATGCACAGAAAATCAAGGTTTATTTTTGGGGACGCTTCTCAGGACTGGTGTTCCTTAACCCCTATCCGCTCAAGCCGAAGGTTTCCACTTAAGGAGCCGGCTTTCGACCACGGAGACGATCAGGTCGATGATGAGGACGAAGGCGGAAAGGACGACCAGCCCGGCAAAGACGCTGGTGGTATCGAAGACCCCCTCGGCCTGGGCGATGATATAGCCCAGGCCCCTGGCCGCCCCCAGATACTCACCGACCACGGCCCCGACCAGGGCCATGCCGACACTGGTATGCAGGCTGGCCAGGATCCAGCTCATAGCCGAGGGCAGGAGGACATGACGAAAGAGGTCCCGTTCATTGGCCCCGAGCATACGGGCGTTGTTCAGGATGTTCGGATTCACTTCCCGGACCCCGCGGTAGGTATTGAAGAAAACAATGAAGAAGACCAGGGTCACACCGAAGACGACCTTGGACAAAATCCCCAGCCCGAACCAGAGGGTAAAGATAGGAGCCAGAGCGATACGGGGCAGGGCATTGGCGATCTTGACATACGGATCGAAGATGGCCGCCAGCGAGGGGATGCGGGCGAAGAGAAAGCCGAAGATAATCCCTAACAAGGCCCCGGCCAAAAAGGCCAGAAGGGTCTCCAGGGCGGTAATGCCGATGTGCGGATAGATGCTTCCGCCGCTGAACCATTTGACCAGTCGAACGACAACGGCACTGGGCCGGCTGAAAAAAAAGGGGTCGATCCATTGCAGGGCGGCCGACACCTCCCAGGCCGCCACCCCGACAATGAAGACGGACAGTTGTTTCAACCGAAGCCTGAAATAATCATTTCCGGGCATAGGCCTTCATCACCTCTCCCCGAAGGTGCTCCCAGATGGTCTTAAAAATCTCCCGAAACACCGGATGCACCCGGATGTCGGCCACCTCTCTGGGCCGGGGTATGTTGACCGGATAATCCCCGATGATGGTCGCCCCGGGCCCGGCCGAAAGGACCATCACCCGGTCGGCCAGGGAAATGGCCTCCTCCAGGTCATGGGTTACAAAGAGAACGGTCTTGCCAAACTCCGTACAAATATTCAGGAGATCATCCTCCATGAATTGGCGGGTCTGCTCATCCAGGGCCGAGAAAGGTTCATCCATGAGCAGGATTTGGGGCTCCACGATCAAGGCCTGGGCCAGGGCCACCCGTTTGCGCATACCACCGGAGAGCTGATGGGGATAGCGGTTCTCGAATCCGGTCAGACCTACCCGGGCCAGCCAATCCCGGGCCGAGGCCCGGGCCTCTTTGAACGGCCTGTTCCGGAACAGGAGGCCGAGCATGACATTCTCTTCAGCGGTCTTCCAAGGGAGGATCACATCCTCCTGAAACTGGTAAGCGGCGAATCGATTGATTCCGGTAAGGGGGAAGCCTAATATCTCCACGCTCCCCTTATCCGGGAAAAGGAGTCCTGCCGCCAGGTTAAGAAGAGTCGATTTACCGCAGCCCGTGGGGCCGACGATGGTAACGAATTCCCCCTGGCCTAAGTTCAGGTCGATATTGCTGGTGGCCAGGTAGGTACCGCCGTCAGGGGTGAGAAAAGATTTGTTAACCCCTTTAAAGGTTATGGCCGGCGGACAATCCTGCTGGAAAGGGCCGGATTCTGGGATGGCAGCCAAGGGGAAACCCTATTTCTTTTGGGTTTTCCAAGAGGCTTCGACAAAGCGCATATCAAAGGTATCGGCCAGATTGACAGAAGCCTTTTTCACCACCGGATCGGAACTCATGACCTTGGCCACGTTCTGAGCATCCCCTAAGGCTATGCGTCCATCCGGCGAAAAGGAATCCAGCATATTCTTTAAGGCCTGGAGATAGATTTCTTTGTTGCCCTGATAATATTCTTCCGGCATCAGGGCCGTTATCTCTTCCGGTTTGTGCGTCTGTATCCAGCGCAGGGCCTTGATCATGGCATTGACCAGGGCCTGGGCCGTTTGGGGATACTGCCGGATGATCTCTTCCCTGGTGTAAATACAGCCTGCAGGGTAAGACCCGCCGAAGATCTTGGTCGTGCCGGCCGTGGTTCGGGTGTCGGCCAGAACAAGGCCCAGGTCTCCAAGGTTTTGGATGGTGGAAACGCTGGGTTCAAGACCGGAAAGGGCTTCGATCTGCTTATTACGCAAGGCGGCCACGGCCGTGGAGCCGATGCCTACGCCGATAATAGAATAATCTTCAGGGGTCAGACCCACCCCGTTTAAGAGGTAATTGACAAAAAAGTGCGTGGAAGATCCCATGGCCGTGACGCCGATCTTCTTGCCTTTCAAATCGGCCAGGCTCTTCACTCCTTGATCTCTCGCGGCCTTGGAAACCAGGAGGACCAAGCCGGGGAAGCGCTGCTGCATAACGATGGCTTTGATCTTCTTGCCCTGGGCGTTCATCTGGATGGTATGGTCATAAAACCCGCTGACAAATTCGGCGCTCCCGCCTACCAGGGCCCTCAGGGCCTGGCCGCCCCCGGCCAGATTCTGAAGGTCGACTTCCAGACCTGCTTCCTTAAAGTATCCGAGTCGCCAGGCGACGCTTAAAGGAAGATAGATAAGACCCTGCTGACCGCCGACGGCCACGACGATTTTCGGTTTCTCCGGCCTGGCCGTCTGGGCAAAAGCAGGGGGTAAGACAAGCAAAAAAAGACAAAAAACCACAAAAATAATTCTGGCTGGCTTCATGACGGGACCCTCCATTTTTTTAAAAATGACTGCTTTAGGGTATTAATTCATACCCTTAAAAGCCCTTGTTGTCAACTTCTGTTTGGACCTTGCCCCCCTTCACTTTTCGATAACTATGGGAGAATATATCGTTTTCTATCTCTGGGAGTCAAACCGTGGATCAGTTTCCCGTAGTGGGTGGAGCAAAGTGCAACCCACCAATATACATATGAAATAAGTACCTGTATGACCTCATTTCTGTTGGTGGGTTCCGTTTCACTCCACCCACCCTACCGCCAAATTTTTTTATTGACTACTATGCCACAATTGACATATATAAAAACCAACGATCATGAAAATTTTTCTGGGGACGAGGGCAAGGTAAAAATGATCTTATGGTTTTTTCGCCTATACCCTATAACCTCTTGAAACTTGCAACCTGCAACTTATAACTTGCAACTTTATTTTTCTGTTAAGGAGGAACACCGATGAAAAAATTTTTTGCTCCCTTCCTGGGTCTTTTAATTCTCCTTATCCCCTTTTTTGCTTCGGCAGCCACTGCCGCAGAAAAACAGCAGAAAAATGTCATCCTGGCCACCACGACCAGTACCCAGGACTCAGGCCTTCTCGATGTTTTGATCCCGATCTTTGAAAAGGAAACCGGTTACTTTGTCAAGACGATTTCGGTCGGCTCCGGCCAAGCCATGAAGATGGGAGAAAAGGGAGAGGCCGATGTGCTCCTGGTCCACTCCCCGGAAGCCGAAAAGGCCTTTATCGACAAGGGGTTCGGGATCAACCGGATGCTGGTTATGCATAATGATTTCATTATCGTCGGGCCGCCCGTTGATCCGGCCAGGATCAAGGGGATGAAATCATCGAAGGAGGCACTGAAGATGGTTGCCCAGACCGGGGCCCTTTTCCTTTCCCGGGGGGATAATTCCGGAACCCATTCCAAGGAAAAGGGTCTCTGGAAGGCGGCCGGGGTCAACCCGGAAGGGCAGAAATGGTTTCAACAGACCGGCCTCGGCATGGGGCAAACCCTGAATGTAGCCGCCGAAAAGAAAGGCTACACCCTCACCGACCGGGCCACCTATCTCTCCCTCAAAAAGAACCTGGGCCTCGATATCCTCATTGAAGGGGAACCTCTGCTGCTCAACATCTACCATGTTATCGAGGTCAATCCGGCCAAGTGGTCCAAGGTCAACGCTCCCGGGGCCAAGGCCTTTGCCGGTTTCATGGTTGCCAAGAAAACCCAGGAAATCATCGCTAAGTTCGGCGTGGACAAGTATGGTTCCCCGCTTTTCTTTCCCGATGCCGGCAAAAAACCGGAGTCGCTCGGTCTGTAATGGAACTCATTCTTGACGGGATACTCAAGGCCTTCCAGCTCCTCTTTTCCTTAAATCCGGAGGTGCTTGGAATTACCCTTCTTTCCCTCCAGGTGTCCGGGGCAGCGACGCTGATCAGTGTGCTTATCGGCCTCTCAACCGGAACGGTCATCGCCCTCAATAATTTTCCGGGGAAAAGGTTTTTAGTCAGTGTGGTCAATACGGGGATGGGGCTGCCCCCGGTGGTCGTCGGTCTGTTTGTGATGATCTTCCTCTGGCGGAACGGACCCTTGGGTTTCCTGGGGATCCTCTATACCCCGACCGCCATGATCATCGCCCAGGCGACCATCGCTACACCGATCGTTATGGGAATCACCATTGCCGCTATCCAGAACCTTCCGGCCAAGCTGCGGTTGCAGATCCTTTCCCTCGGCGCCACGAGGTTCCAGATGGTCTGGTTTCTGATCCGGGAAGCCCGGCTGCCCCTTCTGGCCGGGATCATGGCCGGATTCGGCGGGGTCATCTCCGAGGTCGGCGCCTCCATCATGGTCGGCGGTAATATCAAAGGTTATTCCCGGGTCTTAACCACCGCAACGGTCATGGAATCCGGCATGGGAAACTTCGATGTGGCTATCGCCCTGGGGATCATCCTCGTCCTGCTTTGTTTTTTGGTCAATTACCTCCTGACGGTGATTCAGCAAAGGGAACGGCCCCGATGAATCCGGAATCGAAAATAGTTGAAGCCGAAAATCTCCGGGTCATCCGGGGAAAGGTGGAGGTACTCGACATCCCCTCCTTTTTTTTGGGCGACCGGGAGATCCTCTCCCTGATCGGACCGAACGGCAGCGGCAAGTCCACCTTCCTGCTGGCCCTCAACTGTCTGATCAAGCCCCACACCGGCCGGATCACCTTCCGCGGCCAGGAGATCGCATCGAACCAGGCGGCCTTCGCCTACCGGCGCAGAATCGCCATGGTCTTCCAGGAGCCCCTGCTGTTTGATACAACGGTCTTCGGCAACGTCGCTGCCGGCTTAAAGATCAGGGGGATGCCAAGGGAGGCCATCAAGCACAAGGTCATGGCAAGCCTCGAGCGTTTTAATATTGTGCATCTGGCCGACCGCTCGGCCCGAAAACTATCCGGCGGGGAAGCCCAGCGTACCTCAATGGCCCGGGCCTTGGCTATTGATCCGGAAGTCATCTTCCTGGATGAGCCCTTCGCCGCCCTCGATCCGCCGACCAGGCAATCCATAACCGACGATATGGAAAGGATCATCCGTGAAACCGGGATTGCCGCCCTGCTGGTAACCCACGACGAGTCCGAAGCCCTGCGGTTGTCT
>JACRBX010000121.1 GCA_016219225.1 Deltaproteobacteria bacterium | reverse complement strand
TTTTCAAAATTAAGAGAATCTTATTGGGATAGAACAGAGGGGTCAAGGAAAAAATTAGAATTTTTCAATTACTCCGGCATTGGGTCCGAACCAATGCTCAAATATGGCTTGGACGGCTTGCTGCCGTGGGGCCGCATCGACTGGGGGCTTAGGTAGAAGAAAGCTAATCCCTGGAGGAGATCGTCCAAAGGGGTTTTGCAACCTCTCCGGCTATTATTCTTGACTTTTCATGCATTCATGCTATCATAAATCATCATCACATGAACGGAGAAGAACCATGGAAGTTATAAAATCTGTCGGTCGAAGCGGGCAAATCTCTTTGGGGAAAAAATTCGCCGGCAAGACGGTATTGGTCGATCAAATCGAAGCCGGGGTATGGATTGTCAAAGTCGGGCAATTTGTTCCTAACAGTGAACAGTGGTTGCACCAACCCAAAGCCCGAACCGAAATTGATGAGGCGGTTGCCTGGGCTAAAAAAAACCCTCCCCGGAAAAGTGATTTAAAGGCCATCGAGTCCCGGTTAAAAAAATGAACCCTGCCGCAAAAGATTCAGTCCTTCTGGATCTGAATAATCCGGTGTTTCAAAGGCACTTATTTAATCTATCCAAACAGGAACAAAGAGAAGTGCTGGGGACCTTGAGGAAGCTTTCCAATATGGATTGGGACCAGGTTTATTCCGACCGAGGATTGAAATGGGAGGTTATATTCTCCCGCACCGGACCCCATGGGGAAAAATTATACAGTTTTCGGATCGGCAAAGGATTTCGTGGGCTGGCTTATCGGGAAGGGGACTGGATGCGGATTTTGTCTCTTCATCCCCATCATGATTCTACCTATCAATGAACGAGACCGGCAGGCAGGCTAAGGACGGGGAGACGTTCCGCATCCCGGCAGAGCAAGGAGGAAAACCGATGAACCGAGCAGGAGCGGATAACGAAAAGCCAAGCCGTTTGGCCACCTTGGTCTCCTATAACCGCCGCGGGTTCAAGAGCCGGCTTTGGCGACTGGTTGGGAGGTCATAATTCTTCGTCATCAGTCATGTACTCCCACATCTCGTCCCCTTTTACCGCCCTCTTTTCCTTTCTCAATTGTAAAGTAACCTGCGATATCTTTCTTGACACCTTTGTCTTTTTTCAATATCTTTACCCATTATAAAAACCGAGGAAAGGACCTCCAATGAAAAAGCCATTATGGGAACCATCGCCGGAAATGATCGAACAGGCCAATATGACGCGGTTCATCCGTTTTGTGAACCAAAAATACGGAAAAAGTATAAAGAACTATCGGGAGCTTTATGACTGGTCCATTGATCAAATCCCGGACTTCTGGGCAGCCATGTGGGAGTTTGGAGAAGTCAAGGCCTCCCGGGGTTACGACCGGGTAGTGGATGACCCCACCAAAATGCCCGGGGCCAAATGGTTTGAAGGTGCCAGGCTTAATTTTGCCGAAAACCTGCTGCGCTATCGGGACGACCGAACGGCCTTGATCTTTAAAGGAGAAAGCCAGGATTCGCGAAAGATCACTTACGCCCAGTTATATTCCCAGGTAGCCGCCCTGGCCAAATCCCTGCGGGATTTGGGTATCAGCCCCGGAGACCGGGTGGTCGGATTCATGCCCAACATGTCGGAAACCATCATGGCCATGCTGGCCGCCACCTCCCTGGGAGCGGTCTGGTCTTCCTGTTCACCGGATTTCGGGATCAAGGGCGTCCTGGACCGCTTCGGCCAGATCGAACCCAAAGTCCTCTTTACGGCCGACGGTTACTCCTACGGCGGCAAAACCTTTGATTCCCTTGGCCGTATCGCCGATATCGTCAAGGAGCTTCCTTCCATCCAACGGGTAGTCGTTGTACCCTATACAAAAGAAAAGCCGGACATCAGCCCTATCCCCAGAGCCGTCCTTTATCAGGATTTTATGGCCCCGGAGACCGACCTGACCATCGACTTTGTCCAGGTCCCGGCCGACCATCCGCTCTACATCATGTATTCTTCAGGCACCACCGGGCTTCCTAAATGCATGGTCCAGGGAGTGGCCGGCATCCTGGTCCACCACCTCAAGGAACTGATGCTCCATACCGACCTGAAGCGGGAGGACACCATCTTTTATTTTACCACCTGCGGCTGGATGATGTGGAACTGGCTGACCAGTTCCCTGACCTGCGGGGCCACTTTGGTTTTGTTCGACGGGTCTCCCTTTTATCCCGATGCCGGGGCCCTCTGGAAACTGGCCCAGGATGAAAAGGTCACCGTCTTCGGGACCAGTGCCCGCTATATCGCCGCCATTGATAAGGAAGGGCTCAAACCGGGAAGCACCTATGACTTGAACCTTTTAAGGGCTGTCTTATCCACCGGATCGCCTCTTCCCGTTGAAGGATTTCACTATATCTACAAGGAAGTGAAAAAGGACATCCAACTGTCCTCCATCGCCGGGGGAACGGACCTGAACGGCTGTTTTGCCCTGGGCAGTCCCATCCTGCCGGTCTATGAAGGCGAACTGCAATGCCGGGGTCTGGCCATGAAGGTGGCGGCCTTTAACAGCCAGGGGAAACCGGTCATCAACGAATTAGGGGAACTGGTCTGCACCCTCCCCTTCCCTTCCATGCCCCTTTATTTCTGGAGGGACCCGGACAATCAAAAATATTTGAGCGCTTATTTTAAGACCTTCCCGGGAGTCTGGTGCCACGGCGATTTCATCTTGGTCACTGAAAACGGCGGCGTGGTTATTTATGGCCGTTCCGATGCCACCCTCAACCCCGGAGGGGTGCGGATCGGCACGGCCGATATCTACCGCCAGGTGGAGACCCTGCCGGAGATCGCCGACAGTATCGTCGTCGGTCAGGATTGGGACAACGATGTGCGGATCATTCTGTTTATCAAACTGGCCCCGGGGGTGGAGATGAATGAGGCCCTGGTCAATAAGATCAAGAAGACCATCCGGGAAAATACCTCGCCCCGACATCTGCCTGCCAGGATCATCCCGGTGGCCGATATCCCCTATACCATCAACATGAAGAAGGTGGAGCTGGCAGTCAGGAATGTCATCCACGGCAAGCCGGTTTTGAACAAGGACGCTTTGGCCAATCCCGAAGCCCTGGATCTGTATAAGGATCTGCCGGAGTTACAAAAATAACAATTTATACGATAAATTAGGACGCAGATTTTCGCTGATACCCGAAGATAATTATTCTTATTAGATCTTTAAATTGAAAATCTTGATAATCGGCGTTTATCTGCGTCCAAAAGGCAAATTCCTATACTGTTAGATTATCATGAACGATTTTATCCCTTCCCGCGATATCTGCCTGACCCTGATGGATCAGCATGGCATGCTCCCCCAGATCAAGGCCCACAGCCTGCAAGTGGCCCGGGTAGCCCTGTGTCTTGGCGAAAACCTGATCCCTCATCACCCGGATTTAGATATGGCTTTGATTGAAGCCGGGGCCTTGCTCCATGATATTGCCAAAACGGAGTGTCTTAAAACCAGGGGTAATCATGTTTCGGTTGGTGAAGAAATGGTTCGGGCCATGGGTTATGAATCGGTGGCTCGCATAGTGGCTCAACATGTCCGTTTGGAAAATGCCTATTATCAAAACGGACAGATCGATGAAATGGTCCTGGTCCATTATGCCGATAAACGGGTTCTCCACGATCAAGTGGTCGACTTGGAAGAGCGCTTCAAATACCTGCTTAAGACCTATGGACGATCGGATGATATCATCGCCCTTATTGAAGCCCTTTATCAGGACACCTTGAAACTGGAAAAAAGGATTTTCCACCCCCTTTCCTTTTCTCCCCAGGCCCTCAAAGATCATCTCTCCTAAGGAAACGCCGCCGAGATGATCGAGATCACAAAAAATATCTATTGGGTTCCCGGGCAGAATCAATCGCGTTTTCCTTACTGTGCCGGCTTGTATCTTAAGGGAAAAGATTTTCGTTTGTTGATAGACGCCGGCATGGGTCAGACCAATATGGAACCCTGTTTGAAAGCGGGAGTGGACCTGGTGATTCTCAGCCATTGCCACATCGATCACCGCTTAAACCTGGTCCGATCGCCGCAAATCCCGGTCTGGTGCCATGAAATGGAAACGGTCTATCTGGAAGACCGGGAGCGTTTTCTGGTCGGGATCGGGCTTCTTCGGGCCGGCCTTAGCTACGAAAAACTTTTTAAGGGCTACCAAATTCAAGAATTCACCATCCAGAGAAAACTTCTTGACGGGGAGCGGATAAACCTGGGGGGCTTGTCGTTCCAGGTCCTTCATACGCCCGGACACACCCCGGGACACCTGTCCTTTTATTTTCCGGAAGCGGAATTACTTTTCGCCGCCGATATTGCCCTGAATGCCTTTGGCCCATTTTACGGCCATGATTTTTCCAATATCAGTGATTTCATAGAGTCCATCCGGAAATTAAAGGCCATACCGGTCCAAACGATTATCACCGGCCATTCCGGGCCTTTTCAAGATCATTTGGCCGAACGGTTTGCCGCTTATGAAAAAATAATTTATAAAAGAGACCGGATCCTTCTTGAACATCTGAACCAGCCCAGACCCTTACCCTATCTTTTGGGGAAAAACCTGTTCTATTCCCGCTACCTGGAACCGGCACCGGTAACCCAGTGGTTTGAACAGGTCCACCTGGAAAAACAGTTGAAGCGGCTGATCGAGATGGGCAAGATTAAAGAAAAGGACGGCCTTTATTGCCAATAAATTTCTCGTAACAATTTTAAATTAGGACGCAGATTTTCGCCGATACACGCAGATCATTTTTCAGATAGCTTTTATATTGAAAATCCTGTCAATCTGCGTTCATCGGCGTCCAAAAAGGAAATTCCTATACCATAAATTTAAGAAAAATCGGCCTCTCACCGATTTTTCTTAAAATTTCGCCTTTCTCGGCGATCTCTGTGAACTCGAGTGACCCTATGGTGCTCTTGAGCGAATAGCGATTACAAGCACCGAAGGGAACGGGCGAGAGGAAACCAATACAACCTAAAAAGTAAAAAGGAGATATGATGTCCGAAAATACTTTCCCTAAAAATATGGAAGACCTGTCACAAAAAGAGCTCGTCCAGTGGCTGATGGAAGGGTTTCGACGCACCGTGATCCATTACGGCTGCTGGTTTCGAGAAGTGGAATATCAGATCGGGGTCCAAAAGGCCAGCGGGATCGAAAGCGAAGCCGGGGATCTGGCCTGGCAGATCATCCTCAAGCGTCTGGCCGGCCTCTTTGGCTTTGAGATCGAAGACGGTGTTCCCAAGGCCATCAAGAATTTAAGCAAAGAAAAGCTGATCGAGGCCATCGATGCCGTGGCCGTCAACTGGCTGGCCGATGACGGCGTCTGGTTCCAGACCGTTGAAAAGCATTACGGGATGGATTACGCCAAACGATGCAACGACACCTGCTGGTCCCGCTTTTCCCCTTACGAGGCCTTCAGGATCAAAAAACTGCTGGGCCTTTCCGAATCCCCCGGACTGGAAGGACTCAAAACCGCCCTGGGCTTTCGCCTCTATGCCCGCATCAATAAACAAGCCATCGAAGAGATCGACGAGACGAGCTTTATCTTTCGCATGATCGATTGCCGGGTCCAGTCGGCCCGCAAACGAAAGGGCTTGGCCGATTATCCCTGCAAATCAGTGGGCATGGTGGAGTATCCTTTTTTTGCCTCGGCCGTCGACCGCCGGATCCAAACCGAATGCCTGGGCTGCCCTCCCGATCACCACCCGGAGGAATGGTATTGCGCCTGGAAGTTTACATTGATTTAGAAGATGGCCGGATCTCCACTTGCTTGCCTTCCACCACCTTCCCGGTTGATTGACTTTAAGTGATGGATATGTTTTAATTTTGTTCGTCCAAAATCAGCGTTCTTCAAACCGGCAACCCCTATTCGAAAAGTTGGTCCATGAAGCAGTCCGACAAGACTCCATTTTTGAAAAAGAAGATGGGGTTTTATTTGTGGCTGGTGGATAGGGGAATAAACAAGTTGATTCAGAATAATTTCCCGTCTTAGGCAATCTCAGTAAAAAGGAAACCGAGATGACCTCAAAAGATCATCTAATTTACGCCGAACAAATTGGAAAATCCATTTACATAATTCATGGGCAGCGAGTCATGTTAAGCTCTTCTTTGGCGGACCTCTATGGGGTTGAACCTCGGGTGTTGATGCAAGCCGTAAAACGCAATATCGAAAGGTTTCCAGAGGACTTCATGTTTCAATTGATCGCCGAGGAGTTCCAAAACTTGAAATCACAAATTGTGATTTCAAGTTGGGGAGGAATGCGCCGGGCAAGACCTTATGCCTTCACTGAGCAAGGAGTGGCCATGCTATCCAGTGTTCTCAACAATCAGAGGGCTATCCAGGTCAATATCACGATCATGCGAATTTTTATCCGCCTCCGCCAAATGACCACCACCCACAGGGCGCTGGCCGGGAAACTGGCTGAATTGGAAGAACGTATCCAGGACCACGATGAACAAATCACAGACATCTTTAAAGCCATAAGGCAACTCATGGCCCCGTGTTAAGTCGAAACGAAAAATCGGCTTCGATCTCAAGGAAAGACAGGTCCGTTATGGGAGGAGAAAGGTTCGTAAAATATTCCGGGATACGGTTAAGCGGCAAGGCAACTTTTTGAGTCTAAAGTAGTAACCGTGTAGTCCCGGCCGGGGCGGAGGCAGGTGCCATCCTTGGAGCCTATTGGGGGCTGAGCCCGGCTTGCCCTTGCGGGTCTTTCGATTGTTTCTTTTCTTGCAGTTTATGGATAAACCGAGGCAAGCTCTCCTTCTGGGCAGGAGGAAAATGATACCTTACGCAAAAGTCCAGGGAATAACACAGCCATTTTTTATATTCCCCGTGCAGTCGATTAGGAACGGCCCTGTTACGCAAATACTCTTCAAATTGAGCCTGTAAGGCAGCAGGGATCAGCAGCATGAAGAATCCTCCTATATTCTTTATATCATGTCAATTTGAAGAATATAAAGAGCCCAAATTTTAAGGGAAAAAAATTATTTGTTAAGATAATATTTATCATTTATAATGGGTTACATGAAACTGAAGGGTTGGCAAACCATAAGTCAACCAAAAAAGACAAATGGTCGGTGCTTCTCCTCCAAAGGCTTCCTTTGGGGAGAGAAATTATACAGAAAACTTTAGAATAACTTGTTTTTTGATTACGTGTATTAGATTCGATCATATACTTTATCAAATGCCCTACCGAAACCATTAAGGCAAAAAGGAGGGAAATCCAATAGAAGCACCAATCGTAGGAGCAATAATTGTCGGGACTGTCACAATTTTGGTTGCCATCGGTGTTCGGTGGTATACTAAGAGGGACAAAAGGATAGAAGCGGGGAATAAACTTCTTGAATCTTTTGATTCCACCAAAGAAGCCATCAGTAAATATAATGGACAATTTTATCTCCTGGTTCAACACCTTGTCATTGACTTCAAAACTCAAAAAGTTATCGCTCGAGAATTTCGTAAACATCTCGGTCTTATTAATCGGTGTCGCTTCAACAAGGCATGGAATGAATATTATGGCGGAGACGAGGATGATCCCGATTTTCTGCAATATATGAGTAATGATGTTCATAATTTACTCCTTAAACGCATAGGCAAAATATTAAAATTTACAAAATAAACATAACCAACGTGTCAACTTGACGCCCTAAAAG
The DNA here is from genome assembly GCA_016219225.1 of Deltaproteobacteria bacterium. Taxonomy (NCBI): domain Bacteria; kingdom Pseudomonadati; phylum Myxococcota; class Myxococcia; species Deltaproteobacteria bacterium. The sequence continues at coordinate 3,263 of JACRBX010000121.1, read as the reverse complement.
TCGGGCGCAAGTTACCCTTGGCGTTCGGCACCTTATGGCTGAATTGGTTCGATTAGCGGGAGGATCACTATGAAGTTTTTGAGGCTCTTTGCAATCCTGTGTCTTGCTGTACCACTGGTTATGTGGTGCGGCCCTCTGCATGCACGACAGCTTGGCGACATTGAAGATGGTCGATGGGTGTATATCGCCGGCTCGTCAAACGGCGCTGAACTGTTCGTGGACGGACAATCCATAGCTTATGAAAAACGGTTCGATGCGTGGGCATGTTGGGTTAGAATTCTTGACCCAAAGCGGTATGAAGAGACCATCGCAAAGTACTTGTTCAGAAACCATGGTCAAGAGTTGGCGATCACTGCAGCAGTAATCTACGACACAAAGAGCAAGAATCCTAAGAATCCGTCGGAGCCCATTGGTTCGCCGGTGTGGAGAGCTGTCATCCCAGATTCTTTTGCAGACAATGTATGGGAAGCTATCAAATTGAAAACATCGACAAAATAATGGGGAACTTTTGAATGCCAGTCCGCCGGGAACGCTGTTCGAACCAGGGAGCCGAACGAATAAGGATAGATTGTGAGAGCGGAGCGAACCACAATCTTATCCGTTTGGTTGAACAAGCCCGATTACTTTATATAAGGAAATATCTTTTTTGAAAAAAAATATTAAGAGAAGCTTTAACGAGAGGCGTCTTTTTCAGGGCGTAGGGGTGCCTTAGCATTTACTATGCTTAATAAAAAGCTTAATTATTTCATAAAGGTTTAAGCCTCCTGATGAAAGTTACGGTCAGCCCTTGCCACAAAGGTCAGTTACCCTGATTCCGATGCAGGATAACGAAAACCAAGAATAATCATTGGGGTTTGACAGCAGGGGCACTTGAAAACAGGTCTTGGCCGCTCTTTGACAACTTCAATAAAAACCCGCAAAATCAATTGGACAACCATCAGCAGTTTCTTCGCGTTGCTATGGAGAAACCCATAGTCCCTGACCCGCCGAAATCCCCTTGGCAGGACATGCTGCAGGATGAGAAACAAAAAATCTTCTCCCGGAAGGGTGCGACATTGAGTTTTACCGGTTTTACTTTCAAAATATCGAAAGGTGATTTGGCCGTTCTGATTTAAAATGATATTTTTTTCACTGATAACCCCTCGGAAAAGGGGGACGTTCTTCATTACATTCAGAAATTAATAAGGGAATTTGGAATTAAAAAATTTTTTCGGACACAATATAGCATTTCTGCATTGCGACTCAAAGCCCAGCAGGCATTGCCAACTATTCCCAAAGTCCCTGTATGCCGGATGGAGTCCGGCATGACGGAGAAAAACAAGCCTGGAGTTTAATTCAGGATTATTTTCAAACCAAAGGGTCGGACGCTGTGATTGATCACCCTAAAGGCGCCTCCCATGATCGGGTTAAAGACGCCACGGGAAAAGGGCCATATTGGGTCTCAGACAGGGCCTCAGTTCATGATTTTTCACCTCCTTTCGCAAAGGTGTTTTTAGGCTTTTCGGGAAAGGGCCTGGGGGCGCGATAACTGTTACCGTCCAGGACCACCCGGTAGGCTTCATGACGGAGGCGGTCCAAGGTGGCGGCACCTAAGTTTGTTAACGGCATTGAGGTGGCCCAGACGAACGGGTTGAATTCTCCAATAATTCTTTAAAAATAAGGCCCCAATAATGCAGTCAACCGAACGGTCAACACCACGCTCACACTTCGCAATTGGCTCATTGGGGGCTACATTCATCACTACGAGTTGCATGGAACCGACCGGGCACAATACGGCGAGCGTCTGATGGACAGACTGGCTGAGGCTTTACGGCCCCACAAAATTCCTGCCACGGATCGCCAGCGACTTTACGCTTATATAAGTTTCTACCGGACCTATCCGCAGATCGCGCAAGCTGTCCCGAAGGGATTCCCCTCCTTCGATACCGCTACCGCGATGGGAATTTTCCGGACAGTGTCCGGAAAAACCTACCCTTCCGCGGAAGAATCTGAGATTGTCCGGAAAGCGACCGTACAATTGGAACTCTCCGCCGAAAAGCTGCTGAGCACCCTTTCTTACAGCCATCTGGAACAACTCACCGCTCTCGATACCCCGCTTAAACGGGCCTTTTACGAGATCGAATGTATTCGCGGCAACTGGTCCGTGCGGACGCTCAAAAGGCAAATTGCGACCCTGTATTACGAGCGGTCGGGACTTTCCATGGACAAAGAAAAGCTGCCTGATGAGTTGGCCACCAAGGTCACTGTCGTGTATTACGCAGATGCAAAAGATGCCCTGCTCAAAGCACTCAGTGAGTAATAAATGAGTCGAGAGTAGCGTCAATCAAAACTGGAAACACTAATGAAAGAACTCTTGTTAGCGGAATCATGACCCCTCTTTTGTCCGGCATGACAACACCCTGGCCAGACCCTATGTCAGCTATACCAAATCCGACCGGGTAGATATCGTCCTCACCAATCCGCCCTTCGGCGGCCGCGAGGAAGAGGGTATTGGGACCAACTTTCCGAAACATTTCCAGACCCGGGAAACGGCCGATCTCTTTCTGGCCCTGATCATTCGTCCGCTCAAACCTACGTGACGTACAGCCATCGTCCTGCCCGACGGAACGCTCTTTGGCGAAGGGGTCAAAACCCGCATGAAAGAACATTTACTCGCCGAGTGTAATCTCCACACCATCGTCCGCTTGCCCAACAGCGTCTTCAAGCCCTACGCCTCCATCGGTACCAATCTTCTTTTTTTCGAGAAGGGGGGCTCCACCAAAGAGGTCTGGTTCTACGAGCACCGCGCCCCAGAGGGTCAAAAGGCCTACTCTATGACCAAACCCATCCGGCTCGAGCATCTCAAACCCTGCATCGACTGGTGGGATAACCGGGAACCGAACGAGGTCGCCTGGAAAGTGACCATCGACGAGATCAAAGCCCGAAACTACAACCTGGATTTCAAGAACCCCCATACGGTGGAGGAAGACCACGGCGATCCGGTGGAATTAATGGCCAAGTTGCAGGAGAGCGAACAGGAGACGGCCAAGCTTCGAAACCAATTGAAGGCCATATTATAAGAGGCCCTGCTTCGATGAAACCGCAGAATACGCAGAACAGGCAGAATGCCTGCATTGGGCGCGGGGTCGCAGCACTCCAGCCACTTTATGGCGATCAATTTATCCGCCTATTTATCTGGGCATGGCGAGACAAGATTATTGAAATGGGACGAGGAGTCGCTTTTCCGAGTATAAGCCGTCAACAAATTGAAAATTTACCCGTTC
>JACRBX010000120.1 GCA_016219225.1 Deltaproteobacteria bacterium | reverse complement strand
GTTCCCCTTATTGCCCTGGTCATCCCGTTGTTCCTGACTCTACGCAGCCTCGGGCTTCTGAACACGTTTACGGGACTGATCCTCACCCAGACCGGTTTCTTGCTTCCTTTCACTATTTGGCTTCTGCGCGCTTATTTCGAGTCTTTGCCGACCGATATGGAAGAGGCAGCGCGTATTGACGGATGCACGCGGTTAGGCACCTTTTTCCGCATTGTCCTGCCCCTTTCCGCGCCGGGCCTGTCAGCCACCTTTGTCATCACCTTCCTGCTCACCTGGAATGAATTGCTGATTCCCATTACGCTCGGGACAAGCGAGGGGGTACAAACACTCCCCGTGCTCCTGAGTTCGTTCATTAGCGATTTCAGCCTCCAGTACTCGATCATCAACGCCACCGCCTTCCTGGCTCTTACGCCTACGGTTATTTTGGCCTTGTTGCTCCAAAAGTACTTGGTGGCGGGGTTGACGGCGGGAGCGGTTAAAGGATAGGACCCAGGGGGTGGATTTTAAAAAAGCCCCGGGGGAAAGGGTACCATGAATTCAATGCTTCAGGCTGTATTTCTTGGCCATGATAAAATCGCCGTGCAGGAAGCGCCAATTCCGGAGCCGGGCTTGGGAGAAGTTTTATTAAAAACGAGATATTGTGGCCTCTGCGGTTCCGACAAGCGCCTCTTCCACAAGGGAACGCAAAATACCCCGGGCCATGAATTGACGGGCATCGTGGTTAAGAACGGACCCGGAGCGAACAGACGCCTCGGTGAGCGGGTGGCCCTCTATATTCATCACTACTGCGGGCAGTGCCGTTTCTGCAACGTCGGCGAGACGAACCGCTGCATCAATGTGCTCGGAGGACAGGTTGGTTTTAATCGGCCCGGCGGATATGCGCAGTATTTGACAGCTCCCGCCTCCTGCCTCATCCCTCTGCCCGAAGATATTTCCGATAGCGAAGGCGTCCTGATCCTCGACACGATCGGCACCGTTACGTATGGAATCCAGTATGGCCTGCGAACCCTCAACTCCCAAGCCCAATCCGGGAAGGCCGCCATCGTCGGTCTGGGCCCGTTGGGGTTGGGGAGTCTCCTTATCCTGTCAAGTCTCGGCTTTGACCACAACGTGCATGTCTATGACCCGGCCCCGACCCGAATGCAGGCAGCCCTGTCCTGGGATGCAAAAGAAATAGATGTGCCGAATATTCCGGAGCAGGGAGGGTTTACGGTCGTCGTCGAGGCCACCGGCAATCAATCCGGACGTGACATGGCCTTAGATCTGGTTGAAGCCGGTGGATGCGTCGTCTTGTTTGGCCAGAGTCCGCAGCCTTGGACTATTCCTGTGAATATCAGGTGGCGCCGCAAGGATTTCACTCTGGCGCATCCGTTTTATTTTCCGATCGGCATGGCGAAGGAATTTATGGCGCTGTTCCGAACCAAGGCTGATCAGTATCGAGAAATGATGCATCCGGTTGTTCCGCTCGAAAAATTGGAAGAAACCTTCAGTGCGTATTGCGAAGGGAAGACCTTGAAACCATTGGTAAAGCCAAATCCGGATTGAAATTTAGACCGGCAACACCGATTTAAAAGTCTTTAAAAAGGTTCAGGAGAAACCACTAAATATGGCCCGGGTGATCTTAAAAAATGTCCGTAGGACCTACGGAAAGGTTGTGGCGGTGGATGATTTTTCCCTGACCGTTCAGGACCGGGAATTTATGGTTTTTGTCGGGCCCAGCGGCTGCGGCAAGACGACTACCTTACGGATGATCGCCGGTCTGGAGGAAATCACCGACGGAGAAATTTATATTGGAGAACGCTTAGTCAACCAGGTGTCCCCCAAAGAGAGGGACGTGGCCATGGTTTTCCAGAACTATGCCCTCTATCCGCACATGACGGTCTTTGATAATATGGCCTTTGGATTGAAGCTGAAAAAGGTGCCCGGGCATGAGATCCAGGCCCGGGTGGTCAAGACGGCCGAGATCCTGGGGATTGCCGAATTCTTAAAGAGGAAACCCCGGGAGTTATCCGGGGGCCAACGACAACGGGTGGCCCTGGGCCGGGCCATTGTCCGCACGCCGCAGGTCTATCTTTTTGACGAGCCCCTTTCCAACCTGGATGCCAAGCTGAGGATCCAGATGCGCCTGGAATTGAAAAAATTGCATGAGAACATGCAGACCACCAGTATCTATGTGACCCACGATCAGATCGAGGCCATGACTATGGGGGATCGCATCGTGGTCATGAAAGACGGCCTGATACAACAAGTAGGAGAGCCGCTGGAACTCTATTTCCAGCCGGCCAATCGCTTCGTGGCCAGTTTTATCGGTTCTCCGACCATGAATTTTATACCCGTTCATATCAGCGGAAGAGGCAGCCGGTTGCTGATTGAGTCCGCAGGATTGTCCCTGACCGTTCCCCCGGGAAGGACCCAGGCCTTGACTCCTTATGTCGGGAAAGACATCATCTTGGGGGTTCGGCCCGAAGATCTTTCAGCGGCCGATTCGTTGGAAGAAAAGGGGACCCTTCAGGCTGTTGTCCTGGTGGTCCAGCCGGTTGGGAGCCACATTTTTCTCGACGTTACTGTCGGTGGTCACAATCTCCTGGCCTCCGTGGATGCCCGGACCCGGGCTAAGCCCCATCAGGAAATTACCTTAAAAGCCAACCTGGAGAATCTCCATTTCTTTGATCCGGAAACAGAATTGGCCATCCGGTAGGCGCCCTTTTTTAAGGTACAAGGTGTGAGGCGAAGGGTTAATCTTTCCTTCCAAAGCCTCTTTCCTGGAAATGGTTACCTGGATGTAATTCGGAAAACGAAACGAGGACATCTATCTTGAAAAGCTTTTTCACCCGTCCCCATGGGTTGTCTACGGTGTCGAAATTTTTCTGGCCGTTGCCGTTATTGTGGTTGGAAAGCTATGGCTCAAGGTGAAGGTCTCCGAATCATAAGGCCATGAGTTTATTGACCGGAATTTTGGCGGGTCTTTTCGGCGGCCTCTTGGGGATCGGCGGCGGATTCGTCATGATTCCTTTGATGGGCGGTCTGTTAGAGGTCGGCCAGCACCGGGCCCACGGTACCAGCCTGGCCGCCATGGTCTTCGTGGGGATCGTCGGGGCGCTTTCCGGTTTCTTAGAATGGCCTCAGGCCACAAGGGTTTAGATGGAGAAGCCTAAAAAAAGCCGTGCGACCGGTCATACCCTTTGGGTGCCATCTGTCTTTCTGGAACCTGTTATTGCAAGATTTTCAACCCCCCCATAACCAAATAATCTTGCCAAGATGTAAATATATAAATGTAAAATTTATAAATTGCTCGACCCCTTAAAAACCTTGTTTTTGAACCGCAATACCCCGGTGGAGCAGGTCCTTGATTTTTTCCTCCGGATAGCCTAAAGCCGTTAATACTTCTTGGGTGTGCTCACCGAGCACCGGGGCGGCCCCGGGCTTGATTTTTTTCTGGCCCTCGATCTTGAACGGACTGTCCACGGTCCTGAAAGGTCCGTACCGGGGATGATCGACCTCGGTAAAGACCTTTGTGGCCGCCATTTGCGGGTCGCCGGCGATCTCTTCGTAATTACGTATAGAGGTGAAGGGGATGTCATGTTCCGACAGAACTTTGTCCCAGTAGGCCAGATCGTGCCGACCGAAAGCTTCATCAAAAAGGGCAATCAGCTCGGACATGTGCTTGACGCGAACGTCGACGGTGGCAAACCGGGGGTCATCGATCAGGTCCGGCCGCCCCACGGCTCGGCAGAAGGGTTCCCAATCTTTTTTCTGATCGTTGATATTGAGCTTCAAGGGTCGTCCATCCCTGGCCAGGTAGTATATGAAGGTAAAATTGTATGATTGTTCCCGGGGCACCCGTTCCAGGAAGCGGGCCCCGCAAAGTTGTCCCTGAATCATGTTCGAATTGGCCCAGGCCCCGCAGGCCAGCAAGGAGGTAGAGACCTTGGTGCCCTGACCGGTTTTTTCCCGGGCATAAAGGGCGAACATGATGGCCGTAAGGAGCGTCATGCCGCTGGGGTGGTCCCCGGCCCCATAGGGAATGGGACCTAACCAGTCATTCATGGGGAATATCTGTCCTTCGATACCCGACCGCGACCAATAACAGACCATATCGTAACCGGGTTTGTCCGCCTCAGGCCCTTGCTCGCCGTAACCGGAGCCATAACCGTAAATCAGTCTGGGATTTAAGGGCTGGAAATCTTCGTAGGTCATCTTTAAATTTTTTAGCGCCTTTGATCGGTAGCTGGTCAGAAAGACATCGGCCGTAGCGACCATCTTCCCCAGGATCTCCCGGCCCTCTTCTTTTTTGAGGTCCAACACAATACTCTTTTTGTTCCGATTGTCCACCTGGAAGACGTAGGGAACCGGGCTTTCGGGCATGCCGGGGAGCAGATGTCCGTAGCGGTGGATATCCCCACCACCCGGTGCTTCCACTTTGATGACCTCGGCCCCGAAATCGGCCATAATAGCCGCGGCTGAGGGGACAAAAACCATGGTCGCCGCTTCGATTACGCGAATTCCTTTGAGAAGCTTTGGCGTGTCCGACATACCCTGATCTCCTTCCTTTCACTTGAACCCTTGAATCCTCGCCCCCTTTTTCCCCCAAAATATAACACAGGAAAGGAAGGGATCAAAGAGTAAAAAAGAAATGGGATTGACATTGATTTTTCTATATGCTTTATCTTTATATATTGTTCGTCTCTAAATGAGAAGGCTGAAAGATACCTGGAGGAAATAGATGAAATTGTTCGAACCCCTGACCATTAACGGAATGAAACTGAAGAACCGGATCATCATGCCGGCCATGCAACTGCGCCTGGGGCTGGCCAACCGGAGGGCCCGGGCTTTTTATCTGGAGCGGGCCAGGGGCGGTGTTGGGGCCATCATTATGTGCGCCACTTCGGTCGATTTATTTATCGATGATGGGGCCTGGGGGCGACCGGACGGGGTGTGTCTGTTCGTGGAGCGGATGCGGACCTTTACGGACGAGATCCGGCAGGCCGGGTCCAGGATCGGCATCCAGCTCTGGCACGGCAACCAGTGGCCTGCCGGTAGCGGCGAGACGATTGCCGGGGCGGAACAGGTGGCCCCCTCGGCCATAGACGACAGGCGGGCCCTGACCATTCCTGAAATCGAATCGATCATCCAGAAGTTCGCCCGGGCGGCAGAAACGGCCCAGTCGGCCGGATTCGATTTTGTGGAGATCCACGGTGCCCATGGCTATCTGGTCTGCCAATTCTTTTCAGGGGCGGACAACCGGCGCACGGACCAATATGGCGGGGACCTGGAAGGCCGGATGCGTTTCGGTCTGGCCCTTGTCCAGGCCATACGTCAGTCTGTGGGAGGAAAATTCCCCATCCTTTATCGGTTGGGGGCGGAGGAAAAGCGACCAAACGGTATCACCCTCCGCCAAAGCCGGGTGTTTGCCGCCCGGTTGCAGAAAGCCGGGGTCGATGCCTTCGATATCTCCATCGGGCTTCCCAGGGGTCGCAGTGCTTCCCCCGGCCCCAAGGCCAAAATGGGTACTTTTGTCCCCTTAGCCGAAGCGATCAAAAAGGAGGTAACTGTCCCGGTCATGGCCGTGGGACGCATCAACCGGCCTGAAGTGGCCGAGGCTATATTGACCCAGAGTCGGGCCGATCTGGTTGGTATTGCCCGGCAAATGGTCGCCGATCCCCAGTGGCCCCAAAAGGTCTTGGAGGGACGAAGCGAAGACATCGTGCCTTGTACTTCCTGCAATAGCTGTTTCCGGCCCATGATGGGCATCAAATGGAAGCCGGGGGATGCCATTTGTAAAGTCAATCCCCGGGCCGGGAAAGAAGGGGATTAGTGGCGATCTTTTCTGTCAGTTTTTTTATTTAGCGATAGAAGTGGCTATGTTCGGACTATTGGGGTTAACGTCTAACGTTCTTTCCTTAGGCAAAATTACCAAGTCCATGTCTTCCAAAGGGATCACTCCAAGGAGTACTTGATCTCCCATGACCAGCGCCCCGGCAAACCCGACACGGTTTTTGAATCGGATTAATAGGGGGCCCACATAAGGGACTAACTTCTTCCCTCCATCGGCAAGTGTAACCTCTTTCTTATCTATTTCCTCAAGTTTCAGTTGAATCCGGACATGCTCCGGGATACATAAGTGTACCGACCCGGAATCGACTAAAGACTCAACCTTGAGGGGCTGAAGAGTCGGCTCTCTTGGGTTTTCGAGGGTTATCTCTGCCATAACCAATCCCATGATGAGTTCCTTTCTTTCGTTAGGGTATTATATGAAATTTTCTATGGTTTAGGGAAAGTTGTCAAGTTCATTCTTTATCAATAAAAACTTGACTTTTTAGAAAATAATTTGATAGTTTAATATTATTTAATCTAAAATTTATTTTATTGCCAACCATTAACCAGTGGAGGGCTGTTAGAAACAGACGAACCCCATATCTCGATAGAGAAGTGGGGTTTTTTTATAGCCTGGCCATAGTCCCATGGATAGTCTATGAATGGAGATCTTAAGACGTCGAAAGCGAAACGATCCACGGCGGAATTGGCCAAGGACCCGATATCCATCCGAATTTTACAGGAGACCTTGCACGAATTAGGGCAAAAATACATATCCTTACTCGAACATTCCAGGCAGGGGATTATGCTTTTTCAAAAAGATCCCCCTTCCCCGGTCTGGGCCAATGCAGCCATGGCCAAACACCTCGGCCTAGGTTTCAGACCCATAAAATTTTTTCCCCTTCAAACCCTAAAAATTTTATTACACCCAGAGGACCGCCAAGTTTTCTTCGACCACTACCGCGATTGCCTCAAAGGAAAGCCCGTCCCTTTAAACCACCCGATTCGCGCCACCAAGAAGGACCGGACCCCTATTTGGCTGGAATACTCCTTTGTTCGGGTCGGGCATCTGGGGCACCCGGCGGCCTTAGGGATCTTTATGGATCTTACCGAGCGGAAACATCTGGAAGAGGGCTTACAGGCCTCGCAGAAAGAATTAAACCGGCGGCTTGAAGAACAAGATTCCGAACTAAGTGCCGCTCTTAACGAATCGAAGAAAAACGAGGAAGAATTAAAACTCAAGCAAGAAGAGCTGACTAAGATCAGCCAGGAGCTTTGGGAGACCAATAAGGCCATAACCGTCCTGGCCCGCAATATCGATAAAACCAGGGAAGAAACGGAACGGAAAGTGGCCGTAACCATCGGCACAAAAATAATACCTCTGGTTGAAAACCTTAAAAAAGAAAAGATGCTTGAAAAGCATCGGGCCGAATTGGAAGTCCTTTCTGTTCATTTAAAGGATTTACTATCGGAAAACGAAAAGGAGGCAACAACAGCCAACACCCTCGGTCTTCTCAGCCCTATCGAATTACGGATAGCCGCCCTGATTAAAAACGGCCTGGCCAGCAAGGATATTACCAGCGAGCTGAACATTTCCATAGAAACGGTCAAAACCCACCGGAGAAACATCCGGAAAAAACTGCAACTTCATGATGCAGATACAAACCTGTCTACTTTCCTCAGATCGAAGGCCTTCTGAGAGAGAAGCCTCGGTGAAAGTGGGTATTGGATATACCCATTTTATCCCCCCCAGAATCACCCTTGATCAATTTCAGAAATAAGTAATAATGGTCCTTCAGGAGGGACCCTTGAAGAGCGATAGAAGAAAATATAACCGATATGTGCCTCCAAACAACACCTTTGCCGCCCTGGGCCCAAACTTCACCACGGTGGGAAGGGTAAGGGAAATCAGCCTGGGAGGAGTAGGGTTGGAGTATATCACCGACCGGAGCCTAACAGGAAATCCAGCACAAGTAGATATCTTCCTGTCCGAAAATGGATTTCACCTTTCGAAAATTCCATGCCGGGTGGTCTATGATCTGCACCTTTCGCCTCCCCCCCCCGATGAGGAAGCGCCATTCATTACCAAAAAATGCGGTTTGGCCTTTGGACCTCTTTTAGAAAATCAGACTTCGCAATTAAAAGATTTTCTGGAAACCAAAACTTTGGGGTTGTCAGTTTAAACTATTCAGCGTTCTCAGGGATGGTGAATTAAATTCTGTGATGTAAAATAATTCAAAAGGAGGAAAGATCATGAAAAAAATGGTAATCGTTTTTTGTTGTTTGGTCTTAAGTTTGATGGCTGCACAGGCTTTTGCCGGAAAAGGGGGAGGTAAAACGGTTTGTACCACTATTCAAGACGGGGTAATTACTTATTCTGCTGGCCATTATTTATTCCCACAATTAATTCCAACCGGATATGATCCATATGGTTATAATTATCAGGCTCATATGTTCTCAGGATCGTATGCTAACGTATACCTTGGTGGAGGGGGATTCCCGCCGTACAACGGAGATACCCAAGCTTATTTAAATGCCCTTACACCAGCCCAGCAGACTTACCTCCTCGATCCTACAAAAGGATGGTATTGGCCTTATAGAGATATTCAATTGACAATGAAATGGAATGATGCCTGGATCTCCAATACGGATTGTGATGGTGATGGAAAACTTGACCGCCACTATGGCTATATCGGTTATATCGGTTCAGGTGCCTGGGAAACCAACCATATGAGTGATGCCTATAATGATAATGGAAAGGAGTGTCATTGGGTTGATTTTGTCAAAATAGTTGCCGCCCCTGCTGATGCCACAAAAAGTGGTGGCATATGGTATACCGCTAGTGGTGCGGAAATCGGACCGGACATTTGGGGAGAGTTCGCTACCATTCAAGAGGTTTATAATGATCCCTGCGGAGGCTATAATGGAATTTTTTATGGAAGCCCTGCAGGCCCGGGTTTTGGAAAATACTAAACATAAAACAACTAATTGATAAAAAAGGCAGGATTAGATTTAATCCTGCCTTTTTGTTTCGAACTGCAATCTATCAAATTCGTTCCTAAGATCGATGGTTTTCCGGGAAAGAAGCTATCGAGTAAAGTGGGTATTTGGGCATACCCATTTTATCCCCCCCAAAATCACCCTTGATTAATTTCGGAAATTAATAATAAAATATTATCAAGAGGAACCCTTAGAAAATCAACTCTCCCAATTAACCCTTTTTCTTAAAACCAAGATATTGGGGTTATCGATTTAATAGGATGCGGAAAAATTTTTAGCTTTTAACCATTCAGTGGACAAAAGGAATATTGAATGGCTGCGGTCCTGATGCTCTATTCATGGGCGTGTTCCCTTCGATTGGGACACCTGATCGAGGGCAAAGACTTTCTCATCTTCATTTCCCAGGCCAAAGAACTCCCCTTTTTAAAATCACCTAAAGTCCTTTATTCCTTACAATCCTTTTTAAACCCCTGGTTAAGGTGGTGAGGAGGAAAAAATGAAAGCACGAATATTTAATATCATTGGCTTTGCTTTGCTTTTTATTTTGACGGCCTTCGGAATGGGGCCTGTTCATGCCCAGGGGCCTACGCTGATCTTCACCGGATACCAGGGGGATGCCAATGTCTGGATCGGCTCTGATAACGGCCAGAACCACGAGGTAATAACCCTGCAACAACAGGATTTGATCCAGCCCCAACCCGCAGGCACCGGTTTAGCTCAAGAAACTCAGAACAAGACGATCTATCAATATTCCGCACCTAACAGCCCCTGTGTTGCAGCCATAGCCCGAACCAACCGGAACCCGGTTCAATACCAGGCCAATCCTCTTAGCTGGGATTTTTCAATCCATTTTGAGGTGGACGTCAATAACTCTCCGCAAGTTTGTGAGACAAGATCCCATGCAAACCTCAACGGAACCTATACCGCCCAATTAGCGGTTCCAGCAAATACGTCGACTCTCAAAATCGAATATGCCCAAACTAAAGGGGTCGTCAATGGGAGTACCGGTGATATTATCCTGACCATCCTGGACAGTTCAAACCAAGTGGTCTTATTGCAACAGGGACCGACTTCTGGAATTGATTTGAAAGAATCGAACGTCACTCCACCACCGGGCGGGGAAACCTATACCATCACCGTCCAGGGGGTTGGAATATCCGACACAAGCACTGCAGGCTCCCCGGCTTCTATACTTCTTGGCACCCGACTGAAACTGACTTTGGGTCCGACCTCTCCCGGGCCCCCGCAGGCGTTCATGTACGTGACGAACGAAAACGATGACACCGTTCGAGTCATCGACACAGCGACAAACAGTCTCGTGGCCACCGTGAATGTGGGAGATCAACCTGAGGGCATCGCAGTGACCCCGGAGGGATCGCGGGCCTACGTCGCCAACTATGGGAGCGGCACGGTTTCGGTGATTAACATGCTTACCAATCCACCAGCCGTGACCACGATCCTGGTGGGTGGCCATCCGCATGGCTTGGCCATTTCCCCAAACGGGGCGCAAGCCTATGTCACAGATCGTTTCGTCGGTATCGTCTCGGTGATCGATACAACGAGCAATACGGTGGTGGGAACCGTGTCCGTGGGAGTGGGCCCATACCAAGTGGCCTTTACTCCCGATGGATCACGCGCCTACGTCACTAATTTATCCAGCAATACTGTGTCGGTGATCGATACGGCCACCCGGACGGTTACGACTACCGTACCCGTGGGGGCCGGCCCGACAGGAGTGGCGGTGACACCGGACGGATCCCGTGTTTACGTTGCGAACAATCAAAGCGGCACCTTGTCAATTATCTCGACAGCATCCAATACCGTAATAGGAACGGTGACCGTGGGGGTTTTGGGCGATCCCTATATGGTGGCGATCACTCCGGACGGGAGGCATGTCTACGTCGCCAACTATAATAGCGGCAACGTGGCCGTCGTCGCAACGGAGATGAACGCAGTGACCACGATTCCCGTCGGAAGACTGCCCTTTGGTGTGGCTCTGACCACGGACGGGACGCGAGCCTACATTACAAACATATGTGGAAGTACTCCGGGCCAGTGCTCCGAAGGTACGGTGTCTGTCATCGATACATCGTTAAATTCGGTGATCACAACGCTGACCGGAATATCAGTAGCCGGGTTAAAATTTATAGCCATACAACCCCCTGTCATTGGATCGCCGGCGGCCACCAGCCTGACCGTTTCCAACGCCACCGGACCTTATGGGGGAACCACTGCCCTTTCAGCCACTCTGACCTCAGGCGGTTCAGACGTCGGCGGTAAAACCATCAATTTCTATCTCAACGGGAATTCTGTTGGAACCGCCACGACCGACAGCGGCGGTCTGGCTACCTTGAATGCAGTCAGCCTGGCCGGGATTAACGCGGGTGTCTATCCGGGAGGTGTCAGCGCCAGCTTTTCTGGAGATCCCAGCTACAATGGCAGTACCGGCAGCGCCCAACTGATCGTTAGCCAGGTCAACACTAACTTGACGGTAAGTCCGGCTTCGGGGGCTTATGGAGGAACGACCACTCTCTCGGCCACCTTGACCTCAGGCGGTTCAGGTCTCGGGAATAAAATGATTAATTTTGCTTTAAACGGCACACCTGCTGGGGGGGCCAACACCGATAGCAATGGCCTGGCCACCTTGACCGGCGTCAGTTTAAGCGGCATCAATACCGGCACCTATTCGAACGGGGTCACCGCGACTTTTCCCGGAGATTCCATCTACGGCGCCAGCAGTGGCAGCGCTCAACTCACTGTTATTCATGTTAATGGCGCCCCGAATCTTAACCAGATTGGAAACCAGATTATTAACGAAGGGCAAACTCTGACCTTTACGGTTAATGGTTCCGACTCGGATGGAGATCCTTTGATTTTCTCAGCAGCGAACCTACCAGATGGGGCCGGCTTCAACCCTTCCATAAGAATCTTCTCCTGGACGCCGGGCTACTCACAGGCAGGGACATATCCGGGGGTCCGTTTTGAAGTCTCTGATGGAAGTTTGACGGACTTTGAGGATATCACGATCACAGTAAACAATGTCAACCGGCCTCCTGTTCTAAATACTATCGGCACCCAGTCGGTCAATGAAGGAAGCACGTTAACATTCACTGTCGGCGGTTCCGATCCTGATGGGGACAATCTGACTTTTGAAGCCAGCAACCTGCCTCAGGGTGCGACTTTTGATCCGGCCACACAAGTATTTTTTTGGATCCCAGGTTATGGCCAGGCGGGAAGTTATCAGAATGTTCTTTTCAAGGTAACAGATAATGGGTCTCCTTTGTTATCTGCATCGGAAGCCATTACTGTCATCGTCGGAAACGTTAATCAACCGCCGGTGCTTGCTTCTATTGGGCCGAAATCAGGCAAGGAAAATGAGTTGCTCACCTTTGCGGTCTCGGCCACCGATCCGGATGGAGATGGACTGACCTATACCGCCTCCAATCTGCCAGCCGGAGCCACCTTTGATCCGTCGACCCAAATACTTAACTGGACCCCGGGCTATGATCAGTCCGGCAATTACAGTGTGCTGTTCACGGTTACCGACAACGGGGCACCTCCTCAAAGTGATTCTGAAACGGTCACGATCACTGTCGGCAATGTCAACCGGCCTCCTGTCCTGAACCCAATCGGCAGCCGGTCGGTCGGGGAAGGGG
>JACRBX010000119.1 GCA_016219225.1 Deltaproteobacteria bacterium | reverse complement strand
GCTTTTGGCCGGAACCAGCCCCATGATGGCTTTCAAGGTGGTGGATTTCCCTACCCCGTTTCTGCCGACCAGGCCCACCAACTCCTTTTCCCGGATCTCCAGAGTGGTGTTGTGCAGGACATGGCTCTTGCCGAAAAAGCAGTTTACATCTTTCAAGGTCAACATATCATTTTCCCAGATAAACCTTTTTGACTTCTTCGTTGTTCTTTATTTCTTCCGGAGAACCTTCGGCCAGGATGGTTCCGTAGTGCAGCACGGAAATCCGGTCGGCCAATTCCATGACCACCCCCATGTCGTGTTCCACCAGGATGATGGTTTGGCCCGAGAGCATGGCCCGCATTTTTTTGACCAGGGCCATGGATTCCTGGGTATTGAGTCCGGCGGTCGGTTCATCCAGCAAGAGGAGGTCGGGACTGGTACTCAAGGCGATGCCCATCTCCAGGATCCGTTGTTCCCCATAAGAAAGCTCGGAACAGATCCATTGGGCCTTATCCTGAAGCCCGGTCATTTCCAGCATAAATTCTGTTTTTTCCCTTACATCCTGCCATTTGATGGCCCGGATAAAAGGGTTGAAAAACCTTTTCCGGGATTGGACGGCGGCCCAGATATTTTCAAAAACCGTCAAGCCGGCAAACAGGCTGGTGATCTGCAGGGTCCGGGAAATGCCTCGATGAGAAATTTTGTCCGGACTCAGCCTGCAGATGTTTTCATTTTTGAAAAGGATTTCTCCCCGCGAAGCCGGATAAATGCCGGTGATGAGATTTAACAGAGTGGTTTTCCCGGCCCCGTTGGGTCCGATGAGTGCCCTCAGTTCTCCTTGTTGAATGGAAAGATTGGCCTGGTTAACCGCCAACAGGCCGCCGAAGGACTTGCTGACATTGGTCAGGCTTAAGATAGTTTCCAAGGATTTCAGACTCCTTTACTTGCCTTTTCTTTGAAACAGTCCGACCAAACCTTTGGGGGCGGTCAAAACCATAAAAACCAGGACCAGACCGATAACCAGGTCAGTTCCTTGCATATAATTGACTAAATAATGTTCCAGAGACATAATGATAGCCGTACCCAGAACCGGGCCGAGTAAGGTACCCATCCCTCCGACTATGGTATAAACCACGGCATGGCCGGAAATGCCCCAGTGCAGAAAATTGGCCGATGCATATTTCAGGGTAATCCCATAAAGCCCGCCGGCCAGACCGCTCAAGCCCCCGGCAATAATAAAGGCCAACAGTTTGTAGTGTTGAACGTTGTACCCGATCAAGCGGGCCCGGTCTTCATTCTCCCGTATGGAAATGAATATTTTCCCCAGAGGCGATTGGACCATCCGGCGCAAGAAGAGATAGGCCAGGGTCACGACCACCAGGACCAGATAATAAACGGTCTTGATATCCATAAGATTCAATGATAAGGGACCGATAGAAACCGTGGAAAGAGGGATGGTCATGCCATCGGCACCGCCGGTCAGCCCGGTCCAGGTTTCGCCAATGGTGCTTCCCATGAGGGCAAAGATCAGGGTGATAATCACGAAATGGATGCCCGTCAGTTTGACAGAAAAAAAGCCCACAAACCAGGAAAAAAGCATGGGGATCAATAGGGACAAGAGAAAGGCGGTTCCGGGTCCTATTCCGAATTTCACGATGGAAATGGAAAAGGCATAGGCCCCCAAACCGAAGAAGAGGGCCTGTCCAAAACTGAGCAGGCCGGTATAGCCGAAGATAAGATCAAATGAAATGGCAAAGAGGACCCAAACCAGGACTTCGGTCAGAAAGGTCTGGTAAAAAAGATCGACGAAAAAGGGCAATGCAATCATGGTTAAAAAAACCAGGGCAAATACGGGAATAAAAAACATGGATTTTTTTTCGTAAACCAGCACCGGCGTCACCTCTATTCACCAAACAGTCCCTGTGGGCGGAATAATAAAACGATCACCATAAAAGCCAGGGAAAAGACGGTGGCTACGGCCGGAGGCACAAACAAGGACCCGATTCCCTGGATCAAAGAAATGATGATGGCGGCAATGACCGATCCTTCGAGGTTTCCCATGCCGCCGACAATGACGATGATAAAAGCCATGATCAGGATTTCACGACCCATCATAAAGTCCACGTAGACGATCGGGGCGGCCAGAACCCCGGAAAAGGCAGCCAGACCGGAGCCCAGTACAAAGGTCCACATGTAGACTTTGTTGACCGGAATCCCCAGTCCTATGGCCATTTCCCGGTCCTGGACCACGGCCCGCATCCAGAGGCCGTATTTGGTGCGGTTCAAGAAAAACCACAGGCCGATCATAACCCCCACCGAGATGGCGGCAATGACGATACGCATCAGAGGATATTCCAGATTAAAAAGAGGAAAGCGGTAGGTAATCGGTATGGGGATCCTTCGGGGGGTGCCTCCGAAGGTCATAAAGACCAGGTGCTGGGCAGCCATCATAATACCAAAGGTGCAGATGATGGTGATCAGGGGCTTGTCTTCGATAGTCCGGAGTAACCCCCGTTCAATAGCCATCCCGATGCCTCCGACGATGATCGGGGCGATGACCAGAGACAACCAGAAATTTCCGGTCCACTCGATTAGATACCAGGCCACCACCGCCCCCAGCATATATAAAATGCCATGAGCCATGTTGATGATGTGCAACAGGCCGAAGATCATATTTAAACCCAGTGCGATAAGGGCCATGATCAGCCCCCAGACCACGCCGTTTAAAATAGCTACCGATAGATTGGAAATCACAGAAGAATACCTCTCGCCATTTGTTTCAAACAACACGAAAAAACGAATAATGATGCATTCGTAAAAAGTCCAAAAGCGCCGATTTACGTCATTCCCGTGAAAACGGGTCCCGCCTTTGGCGGGATTAATTAGTTACAAATAGCCTGGATTCCCGCCTACGCGGGAATGACGAGTTTTTACGAGACCATCAATAATGAATTTCGAATTTCGAATCATGAAGGTGTTCGGGCTCTCTTTCCTTCGACCTTCATTATTCTTTATTCGATATTCGCTTTTTCAAGTTGCGTGGGCCGCTTCCGGCGCATAGGGTTTGTTCCGGATTGGCCGAACCTTTGCTTAGACCTTGCCTCTCAGATCGATCATCGGGTCATACATCAATTTTTCCTTGGGGACCCGGGCCAGAACCTTTAATTTCAGGTCGGGCGTGACTTCTGAAATATAGTGATCGTGGAAGCCCTGATGATCCTCTTCCCGCATGACCAGGTCACCCTGGGGGGCCCAAGGGCCGGCCTTGAGCTTCATTCTGACCACGGCCTTGATAAAATCGGCATTCTTGGAATTGTCTTTCCAGCCGGTTTGTTCCACCCCTTGTTTGATCATATAAGGCACGGTCCACATGGACCACATGTGGGAATGGGCACTGGTGATCTTGGCATCTTTGGCGTCTTTGCCATCATCGGTGACCCCCACGGCTTTACGGTAGGCCCGTTCAAAGCCTTGCAATTCCTTGGGCACCTGATCGAAATGGCGGGGCTGATATTCGATGTAGTGGGCCCCGGCCGATTCCTTTCCGACCACTTCCTGTCCGATTCCTTCCGTACAGCAGATGACGGTGTAGCGTTGCATTTTTTTATGGAGCCCTAATTCCACGGTCTGTCGCATGACTCCCAGGGCCGCCGGGTTCAGGAAGGCGGTAAACAGGACATCGATATCAGGATCTATTTTTTGCAGGAAGGGCACAAAATCCTTGGTGGTTTGCGGGGCCCGGATTTCCTGGATTTTTCCTCCGGCAGCCTTGACGCGCTTTCCGAATTCCTCGGCCAGGGAATGTCCCCAGGCATAATCAGCCACCATAAAGGCCCATTTTTTCCCCAGGGTTTTAAAACCCCATTCCCAGCCGGCCATGGCCTGCATCAGGGCATGAGTATGAATACGGATATAATGGGGGACGGCCCCTTTGCCGGTCAGGCCCGAGGCCATGGCTCCGCCGCTGAAATAGGGGATCTTGAATTGTTCGGCAATGGGGAAACAGGCCAATTGAATGCCGGAATGGATGGAGCCCATGATGAAATCCACTTTATCTTCCAGGACCAGTTTTTTGAACATCTGGGCCCCATGGGCAGGATTGAATTTGGTGTCGTAATCGATGAGTTCGACTTTACGGCCGGCAATGCCGCCTTCGGCGTTCAGCTTGGCCACGGCCGCTTTGCCGACTTTGTCCAACCAGTAGCCGTATTCGGTGGCCCCGACCGTCAATTCCTGGATCATACCGATCTTGATCGGTTTTTCCGCTCCGTAGGTAAAAGGGGTGAAAGCCCAGGAACTAAGACTTAATCCGGCAGCGCCCAAGGCGGTGGTTTTAAGAAAATTACGGCGTGACAATTCCTTATTCAAAATACCCTTATCTTGATGCTCGGTTTTTTTGGTATCCATAGCCCCCTCCAACGTAAATGGTTAGAATTGGTTGACAGAGTTAAATGATTGCTGAATTTTTCGTTTTAAGTTCGCTTACACCTCCTTTCTGATTTTGTTCGAAAATAGAAAAATTCGGGCTATAGGCGAATAGAAACCCATAAACCCGTTAAACCTTGCCCATAGCCCCTAAAAAATATTTTCATGCTTCGTGGCGCCCTGTTGACGGGGCACTGTAGCAATCGGTATTAATCGCCCAAATCCTGTTAATCCTGTCAAACTTCTTTTTCCGGCAGAACCCGGTCGATCAATTCGGTCAGGTCTAAAAGTTTCATAGGGCTGCCGATCCCCTGGGCCCCCTGATTTAAATTATAGTGACAAAAAGGACAGATGGAGACCATGGTCTCGGCCCCGGTTTCCATACCTTCCTGGATCCGTAAGGCGGCATTGCGTTGGGCCCAGTCGGGGAAACCGGTCATAACCCCGCCGCCCCCTCCACAGCAATAGGAATTGGCCCGGATTCTTTGCATCTCGGTAAGTTCAATCCCGGGAATGGCCTTGAGCAGGTCTCGGGGCACATCATAAAGGCAATCTTCTTCATTCAAACTGATATAGGCCCCGGCCCACAACTGGGACCCGTCTTTATCCACCAGGAATTTGGTTAAATGGCGGCCGGCATGGCAGGGATCATGATAGGTGACCTTCCAGGGAAGAGGACCGGAAAATTCCAGACGGCCGGCCTTATACAGGTCATAGAGGAACTGGGAGACATGGATGACCTTGATGCCTTTCATCATCTCCTCATATTCATCGGCCAGGGAATAATCTTTCAGGATAGCCCGGTAACAGCCGGCGCAGGCCGTGACAATGGTCTCCACCCCCTGTTTTTCGTGGAGCTTTTTGAAAGTTTCCAGGTTGGCTTCGGCCATCCGTTTAAAGGCCTCGGCGTCGCCCAGCCTCATGGCCGTTGATCCGCAGCAGAGTTCATTTTCCCCCAGAATTCCATAATCCAGCCCCAGTTTATTAAAGATCGAGGCAGTGGCCTGGGGGATGACCCGTTCCGGCACGTTATAGGCACCGGTACAGCCGACAAAATAGAGCAGGGGGGCCGGTTCCTTGTTGATGTCCTTGATGGGTTTTTGTTTGCCTTTCTTGAAGATCCTGGCCCAGTCGGTCCGGACCCGGCGCGGCCCTTGATAAGGATTGTCATAACTGCGCAGGGATTGGGCGATCACCTTCTGGGCCGGTAAAGGCCCGGCCCCGGCTTCCACGGCCTTGCGCCGCAGGGCTTCGAATATCTCCGGGATATAGGGCTTGTGATCCAGTTGGCATTGGGATTGGCAGCCGGCGCAGATGGTACATTTATAGACGGCCTCGACCAGTTCTTCATCCCATTCCAGTTCCCCGCTTAGGATGCCCCGGGCAAAGGCGATTTTACCTTTGGAAGCCATAAAGCCTTCAAAACCGAATTCCGTTCCAGCCGGACAAATTTCCCGGCATTGGGAAGGTGGCCCGTAATCATAGGCTACTTTGCAGGTCCCGCAGGCCGTACATCTCCAAATTGCGTCTTCCAACTCTTCCAGAGTAGAAATATTCCATTTCATACTTTTCTCCTAATTATTAAGAGGATGACAATCGATCAATTTCATACTTTATCCAAAGGGCGTTACTTCTGGACCCCGGCTTTCGCCGGGGTGACGCTCATGGGGAATATTTCCTCCGTCATTCCGGCGAAAGCCGGAATCCAGAGTTTTTCTTTTTAATTTTAAAATCCATAAGGGTTTGGGAAATCAGATTCCCAGCTTTCCCGGATTCATGATATCGTTCGGATCCAGAAGGGCTTTTATCTTTTTCAACAACAGCAGGTATCCCGGATGGGCCCGTTTATTAATTTCTATGGCATAATCCACCGGTGGTTTGTAAGGCATCCCACCATGGTCGAGGTCGACTTTTAAACATTCGACAATGGCCTGACGGGCATTTTCCGTTTCTTTGGCACTTTTTTTGTTGAAGGGGATCATGGCCCGGAGCATGCCGTAATGGACCCCCCGGTACATACTCATGCGGATCGAAGGAGAGAGGTTGTGGTCGATCAGGATTTTTTTCCAATCGTTATAAACCGGGGCCCATTTGTTGGCCGGCGTAAAGGTTCCCGGCCAGGAAATACCGGCCCCGCCTTGTTTACAGTAATTCTTGGTCGAGCCGACGATCTGGCTGGGCAAATGGGTCCGAGCGCGTAAGGCCTCCTCGGGATATTGGGTGACCTGAATGGAAGTCCCCTTCTTCTTTTCCTCTTCTAATACCGTTTCCCAGATTTCCACCCGGGCTTCCTTTTCCTTTTCGGTAAAGGAGTTGGTGTTGGCAAAACAGAACCATTCGTGGGCATTTTCCGGTTTCGGTTTGTAGGGGTAAGGGATAGGGACCTGGGCCAGCCACCAGGAAACGGCGGTCAGGTCGTCACAGATCTCGTAGTTGCTCAAGTTCATCATATAGGAGACCATGTCTTCCACATTTTGACAGGAAACAGTAAAGACCTTGAGGACCGGCGGAATCGGGTGTACGGTGATGCCCAGTTTGGTGACGACCCCGGTGCTGCCGAGCCAGCCTTTGAACAACCCATCCATCTGGGGCATGGGTAAAACGCTATGCCAAGCTTCGGGATTGATGGCGCAGGAGCCGACCCGGACCAGTTCTCCTGTGGGCAGGACCACTTCCATGCTGGTAATCTCCTGGCTGTTCAAACCATAGCGGGCATTTAATCCGCCGATGCCGTGGGATATGGCGCAGGAAGAAACCGAGGCCGAAGGCGGCCCCACCGGCCAGCCGAAGCGGAGGTTGTGTTTGTATAAGGCGCTGGCTAATTGGGCATGGGACACCCCGGGTTCGATCACCGCATAATGGGATTCGGTATCAATATTGATGATCTTGTTCATCCTCTTCAAATCCAGGATGATCCCGCCGCGCTCCGGTATGGTCAGCCCGCCAATGTTGGTCCCGGCGGTATAGGGGACTACCGGGATCTTTTCTTTATTGGCCAGTCTGAGGACCCCCTGAACCTGTTCCACGGTCGAGGCCATGACCACATAGTCCGGCATCTTCGGGGTAACAAAGGACATATCATAGGAATAGGCGTAGCGGATATGTTTGGAGGCGGTGGCGTTTTCTTTGCCGACGATGGAAGCCAATTCATTCAAAATCGCATCTTTATTGGTAACGTGCATCAGTTAAACCCTCCTTACTCAGGATGTTTGGATTTTTAACAATTCCTCCATCCCTTCTTTGGCGAATCACTGCTTTTAGCAGGGGCGGATTTTAAATCCGCCCCGACGCCGTTTAGACCAACGATTTAAGTTTTTCGATCCGGGTCACCTTTTTTTTGGCAACGAGTTTAAAATTTACGGGTAAGTCGGCCATATTATCAGAACGTTTGGATTCCCCTTTGCTCTTACGAGCCGCCTTTTTCCCCGAAACAGCAAGGTCTTTTTTTTCAAACCGGGGAGCAATGCCTTTTGATTTATTATCGTCTTTAAAAGCTTTCGGTCGACTGAGTTTGGTCGGATCGAAAGGGGCGGACCCGATGACCCGGCAGAGATACTGATCCACTTCCAGAAGGTCCTGGGTCATGGCCATCTCGGCACCGGGGGCGTCCTTTTTGATCAAACATTCCAGGATCTTCTGATGGGATTTTCGAACGTCCCGATAAAAATCAGGGCCTGGTTTTACCTTCGATTTAATAGAGTCCAACAGGTTGTCGACAAAGTCAACAATCAGGATCAATAAAGTGTTTTCCGCCATTCTGGCCAGATAGCGATGGAAGCCGATCTCCTTGGAGACTTCGTCGGCGGACCCTGAAGGTTTTTCACCGACGATCTTTTTTAGATTTTCGATGTCTTTGTCGGTTATTTTTGAAGCGGCGATTCGGGCCACCGTGGGCTCAATCAGATACCGGAGCATGGTAATTTCTTGAATCGAAAGGGTTTGAAAATGGAGAAAATTGATGATGCTGTGGATGGTAGTCCGCATGCCTACTTCGGCGATAAAAATCCCTCCGCCAAGGCCTTTTCGGATCTCGATCAACCCCAAGACCTCCAGGACCCGCATGGCTTCGCGCATAGTGGCCTTGCTGACCCCGAACTGATCGGCCAATTCCTTCTCCGAGGCCAAACGGACGCCTGGCTTCAGCTTGCCGGAAAGGATGGCGTCCCGGATCTGGTCGATGATTTGATCGGAAATTTTGGAAGTCTTTTTGGCGGCTTGAAACAAGGATTTATCCTGAAACGTTTTTAAATCGATTTGTTTTTCCCGAATCTAAATTCGGTCACCGAATGGGTTTCAGGATGTCATTTAATCAAATCAAAAATTCTTGTCAAGTGAAATATCATAATATTTATATTTTTTATAATTTTTGGTTGATTTTTTGTCCGGAGCTTTATATAAAAGGTTTAAGGTTAAGGGAAAACCGGATACCTTACACCCAACACCTTGAACCATTTTTTTTGTTAAGGAGACCAGCCATGGGAATAAAAATCGATCCCCTGAAGTGCACGGCCTGCATGGCCTGTGAAATGGCCTGCGGCTATCATCGCGACGACGCCTTTGCCTTGCTTTCATCCTGTATTGTCGCCTACCGGACCAAAGAAAAAAAAGACTATTTCGGTGTGCTCTTGAAGGAAGCGGAGAATCTGGTTATCGCCCGCCCCGAAGGCCTGGAAGTCAAAAAGATCGGTGCAGTGGAAGAGGGCGGCAAGGGAGACGCCTCAGCCAAACCGATGCTGCTCCGGGAGGCCTGTGATTTATGCAGCGACCGGGAAGGCGGCCCCTTGTGCCTGAGCTTTTGTCCGGTTGATGCGATCTATCTGGATTGAAGGGTTGATACCGGTTACTCGTTACTGGTTTCTCGTTATAGGTTCTCATGTCCCAGGGGCACCGGCGAAGCATGAAAATGCGAATATCGAATATCGAATCATGCATGTCGAAGGAGAGTATTTTCTAAATTCCGAAATCCGAAATCCGAAATCCGAAATCGAAAATTATATTCTAACTAAGGAGACCCGGCTATGGACTACCTATCATCCAATAAAATTGCTATAATCGACTTAGGAACGGCAGAGATCATCGAAGAGGAACTTGACGAAGGCCTGGTTAAGGAAAAGATTGGCGGGGCCGGCATTACAACTTATCTCTATCAAAAATATGCTGCGGATGAACCCCTGGTCATTGGCTCCGGGCTTTTGACCGGCACTCTGGTCCCCGGATCGGCCCTGGCCATGATAACGGCCAAAAGCCCCCGAACCGGAACCTTGGGCCATGTTCCGCTGACCTTGTATGCCGGGATGGAACTGAAATTTTCCGGCTTTGATTATCTGGTCATCAAAGGCCGTTCTGAAAAACCGGTTTACCTCTGGCTCCACGACGGCATCGCCGACCTGCAAGATCCCGGGGATATTTGGGGAAAGGATTGCGGGGAATCCACCGAGGCGGTGCGTAAGATCGTCGGAGACGACCTGGTCCAGGTATTGTCCATCGGTCCGTCCGGGGAGGGCGGTTCCGATCTGGCGGCCGTGTCCGTCAATTTCTGGGGCAGCGGAGACCGTTTTGGGTTTGGGAAAATTTTTGGAGAAAAAAAATTGAAACTCATTGCCGTCCGGGGCATGGGTTTATTGGAAATTGCCGATCCCGAGGCATTTATGGGCCAGTGTCAGGAATTGTTGAACCGGATAAAGGGCGGGGCCTGTGCCGGGAAAAAAGGGGTGGTTGAAATGGCCACTGCCCTGGGGGAAGATGATATGGGGGCCTGGCTTTCGCCCATTGTCCATAGGCACAAAGCCTGTTTTAATACCCCTTATGCCACCAACACCTTTCTCTTTTTAGATGAAGATCCCTCATTGATGAAAGAAACGGAAAAAACCGATCCGGGGTTTTTGATAACCGATTTAGGCGGTCTGCTGGGATTCAAGAAACTCGGCTTGTCGGCCCTGGACAGTGGCCGAATACTCCGGGAGTGTGCCAGGCAGGGCCTGGACCCGGCAGGGGCGGCCGATTTATGTCTGAAATCAGGTTTAAAGGACTTGGAAGGGATCAAAGCCTTTCTTCCCCAGGCCAAAGGCCCGGTGGAAACCCAGGCCAAAGGACCTTTCAGCCCCTGGGCCCCGTCCAAACCGATCTTTGCCGATTTCGGTTTGGCGGCTGACGGCTCGCAGGATGCCGCCTGGTGGATCAGGCGACAGGCCGTGGCCTATTTGTTCGGTATCCATCCGATCTTTGCCCTGATGGCACCGGAATTAAGCGAAGAGAAGCTGCTGGAATTGGCCAATATCGGAACAGGACTCGGCTTGACGGCCGAGACGCTCGAACAGGTGATCGCTGAGGTTATCAAAGGATAGGTTCAGGGCTGAAGGATCGCCCTAAACACCGGGCTCGAGGAGCGCTTCACTTGAGGCAGAAAGTTGAGGTGCTCTATTTTCGAACCAAGCCTCCATGCCCCTGGGGCATCATGAATCACGAAATGAGGATGCTGTTTGTTTATTTGTCCTTACTTGCAACCTGGAATCAGTTTAGCTTTTTGAAAAAACGTCGATTACCTCTCCGTCATTCCGGTGAAAACCGGACTCCAGGTGTTATACTGGGACGACAAGAACCTGGATTCCGGTTTTCACAGGAATGACGTGCGCGCAAGTCAGGATTTTCAAGTAAAAGTTTCAAGTTTTTCAAGGGCTAAATTGTTACTTAGTTTTGTGTTTAAGGGAAAGACGGCGCCTCATTGAAGGAACCAACCTATCATCGGGAACTGAATAGAAAAATCCTTACCGGCCAACCGGTCCGTTATGGCCAATGGAGAGGACCGGGGATTTCAGGACAAACGGGGCCGGCCGATGACAAGGTTTTGACTTATCCCCGGATAGGGCTTTATACCGGAAAGGGCTGTTCCCATTCCTGGCTATGGTTTGTGGACCTCTTTGACCGCTATGGATTTTACGACCTGGTCCTTCTGGATGAAAACCAGATCAGAGGAGGGGCCTTACGATCCATGGACTGCCTGGCTGTTTCCGGGGGAGATACCATTGCCATGGCCCGGGGGTTGGGCCAGAAAGGAGCCGCGGAATTAGACGTTTTCCTGCAACGGGGGGGCCTTTATCTGGGCTCCTGCGCCGGGGCCTATTTGCCCTTGAATTCCTCCAAGCAACACCTCCTGCATTTTAATTTTGTCCCGGCCAGGATAACCAATCTGACTAAGGAAATCCCGGATTCCATCCGGTTGCCTGAAAAATCCCTGGCCCCTTATGGCTGTTCTTACATTTTCCACCCGGTCAGAGAGGACCTGGAGTTGACAGCCAATGGATGTCCGCCCTTTGCCGGGATGGGGTCTTTTACGGCACCTTTGTATGGCGGACCGGGTCTGATCCCCGGAGAAAGTTCCGATGTCCTGGCAAGATACAGCGGTTTTACGAAAAAGACTTTGTTTTTGGTCGACCCGGAACTGGCTCGGGAGACCTTAATCGACAAGGCCGCGGTCATTAGAAACCGTCAGGGATCCGGAGTTTTCTATCTTTTCGGCCCCCATTTTGAACATCCCTATTTCCCTGTGGCCAATCAAATTCTGACCGATTGCCTTTATTTTGAACTGGGATACGGGAACCAAAGGAAAAAGGATTCCGGAGAGATGCCCCGGTATTTCCTGTCAGGGGACAGCTCACGGCTCTGGCTGAAAGGATTGAAACGGGAAATCAGTAATGCCCGGATTGTGGCCTGCGGCCTGGAGACCCATTGGATACAATGGCTGATCGGCAATAAAATATATGAGCCTTTAAAGATCCGGTTTTTCCTTGAGGCCGTCTGGAAAAGATTGGACCTGTTGGCTCCTGGGCCGGGCCTGGCTCTTGCCGGGGATGAAGAAAAATCCTTGACGGATCAAAGCAGACAACTTACTTTCTTCCTCCGGGACCTGAAAAATAAAATCGATGCCGGCCAGGACACCCTTTTCTTAGCTGAAAAACTGTTTCAGGAATTACAACTTTTCACCCGACGATTTTTAGAGATTTTTTTTAGGACCCGGTTGTCGGCCTTTCCAGACAACCCAAATTAAGATAACGGAACTCCAACATGCCCCTTCAGGCACCGAAAAACATGAAAATGCGGATGACTACTCTCAACCGGTTAAACCTGAAACTTGAAACCTGGAACTTGAAACTTTGTTTCCAGTCCAAAATTTTCCGTTACACCCTGTTGCTTTTTGGGGTCGGCTTCATCCTGTGCGGCTTTTCCCGGACCTCCTGGGCCATGAAGGACGGCCAGGCCGAACCTTCCTGGTTTATCGATCTCAGCCGTTATGCCCTTTCCGCCCATTCGCAGTTGAGCTGCGAGATCTGTCACGGAAACATGAAGGAAATGGACAAACCACATCCCGATTCCAGCGACACCCGGTTCCTTAAGAAGGATGCGGTCAGCCAATACGATTACCGGCGCTGCCGGAGTTGTCACCGTCTGTCTTATGACCGGTACCTGAAGGGCGCCCATGCCAAGGCCCTCCTGAAAGAACAAAAAGATCCAAGGGCACCCACTTGCGGCGACTGCCATTCGGCTCATTACGAAAAGGCCCATCTATCCAGACTGGAAACCGGAAGACAGATGACCGAGTCCTGCGGATCCTGCCATCCGGCCCAGAAGGTGACCTATCTGGAAAATTATCATGGCAAGGCGGCGGTCCATTTAGGCAATACCAAGGCCGCCTTTTGCACCGACTGCCACGGGGCCCATACCTGCCTTTCCCTGAAAGACAGGAAGGAAGCCTTGCAGGCCTGTCAGCGCTGCCATCCCCGGGCCTCCTTAAGTTTTGCCGGGCTGATCATTCATCCGACCCCCCCTCCTGATGCCAAAGCCAATCCGGAGAAGGCGGCCAAGGTGGCGGTGATCCGGATCGTGACCATCCTTATGGGGGCCATGGCCCTGGTGGTGATTTGTTTTTTCTACGGTCATTCCTTCCTCTGGTTGCTTAGAGAAATTCATGAAAAATTGAGAAGGCCAAAATAATGGTGGCTAATTCTGTTTCTTCGGAACTTTATCTCCGGTTTTCGGTCCTCAACCGGTTCTTGCACTGGATCGTCATGGTAGGTTTTATCGGACTGGCCTTGACCGGTTTCTCTTTTAAATTCGGCTCTCAGTGGTGGGCCCAGGGGGTTGTCTTTCTCCTGGGGGGCCCGGAGCGGCTGGCCTATTGGCATCGCTTTTGTGCCCTCCTGACCTACAGCGGGGTGATCATCCACCTGGGCTGGCTGGTCTATTTCAAAACCCTGTTAAAAGGCAGGCTGACCGGCCCTCAGACCCTTTTCCCTTCCGGCCGGGATGTAAAAGACCTGGTTCAGCACATCCTTTATTTCCTGGGCCGCTCCCGGCCCCCCCGGTTCAACCGCTTTACCTACTGGGAGAAGATCGATTACTGGGCCATCCTGATCGGGATGAATACCATGGGGCTGACCGGAGTGGTCTTATGGTTTCCGGAATTTTTTTCGGGCCTCATCCCCGGATATTTTATCAATCTGGCCCTGGTGCTGCATTTTTATGAAGCCCTGATGGCCACGGCTATCAAGGTTGTGATCCATGTCATCACCGCCCATCTGCGGCCGGAAGTCTTTCCCATGGATAAAAGCATCTTTACCGGCCTGACCACCGCAGAAAGGATCAGGCAGGAACATCCCGGGGAATGGGAAATGCTGGAAAAAGGGGGGGATCACTCATGAACCGCCTTCTGGTCCTCCTGATTGTGATGATCGGCTGCCTGTTGGCCATCCCCCGGGTTGAAGCCCAGGTTCCGGAGATGATGCCCCTGACCGTCGATGGGAAGGAACGGGTCTGTCTGGATTGTCATCGCCTTCCCAATATTGCAACCAATGAAGGCATCCTGACTTCCCAGGCCTTGTGTTATGAATGCCATGCCCAAGCGACTGTCATGCGGCAGACAGCCGATCGATCGGTGGTGCTGCAAGTCACCCCTGATTCATTTAAAAATAATCGCCACGCCTATATTGCCTGTATCGACTGCCACAGGGATGTGGCCAGATCCCCCCACAAATCCCTGGCCGGGGCCAAGTGTCAATCCTGCCATCCGGTCCATGGGGAAGGGGCGGTCGGCGACCCGCACCTCAGGGTAAGCTGTCAGGCCTGCCACCACCGATCGAAATTTGTCTTTCAGGACCGTAGCAGCGATAAAGTTCGGCTTTCGGCCCTGGATGCAAAAAAGGTCCCCATTGCCCTGACGGATCATGCCCTGGCCGATACCAAAGACAAGACCCTTTGCCTGAAATGCCATTTTTCCGGAAATCAGGTGGGGGCCGCAGCCGCTGTCCTGCCGGCCAAGAGCGTTTTGTGCCTGGTCTGCCACAACGCCCCGCTGGCCGTCGGCCATTCCATGTTTTGGGCAGCCTTTTTAATATTGCTTCTCGGACTGTTTAGTACCCTTTTCTTCTGGTTTCAGGGAAGCGTGGCCGGAGAAGAGAAGTCCCTGCACCGGAAGATTGCCCTGAGTTCCGAGGGAATCTGGAAGACCCTCTTTTCCAGAAAGATAGGCCCCATTTTAAAAACAATTTTCTGGGATGTTTTTTTGCAGCGCAGGATTCTTCAGGAGAGTGTCAAACGATGGTCCATCCATTCCCTGATTTTTCTTTCCATCTTGCTCCGTTTCGGGATAAGTGTCTTTACCTGGTTTGCCTACCGGATAGGGCCTGACAGCGCTCTGGCCCGGGCCTTGATCGATAAGAACAACGGTTTTGTGGCCTTCGCCTATGATTTCCTCGGGCTGCTGATCCTCCTGGGCCTGCTCCTGGCTCTTACCCAGCGTTTTGTCATCCGGCCAGCCCATAGCCTTTCCGAAGGGCAGGACAACTTAGCCATCGGGATCCTGGGGGTCCTGATTCTCTTAGGTTTTTTCCTGGAAGGGGTCAGGATCCTGATCACCCGTGTCCCGATGGAAACAGCCGTCTATGCCTTTATCGGCTATCCGTTGTCCATTTTGTTTTCCTGGCTCCCCTGGGATTGGCAAACCGTTTATGTCTATCTCTGGTACGCCCATGCCGCGGTAGCGGCTGCATTTATCGCTTGTCTCCCCTTTGGGAAGATGAAACATATAATCCAAACCCCTTTGAGTTTGATTTTGAATTATAAAAGGAAACTTGTATGTCCGAAGAAAATATGAACCTTGAGAACAGCCCTCCCGAAGAACCCAAGGTCCGGGATCTTCCGGTTTCCAATCTGGATATAAAAAAATTGATTCAGCTTCAGGGTTGTACCCGTTGCGGGGAATGTTTGAACTGGTGTCCGGTTTATGACCAGGATATGCGGGAGGCCATTTTACCCCGAAAAAAAATCCAGGATTTTACGCAGATCGTTAAATCCCAGCAAGGACTTTTGGCCCGGATTATGAAACAGGACCGGGTAGGGGAGCCCCTAAAAAAAATATTGGCCGCGGTTTTCGGCTATCACCCGGTCGGCCCGGAGCAAATGGAGGAGTTTGTCCGCAACCTCTATGAATGCTCGACCTGCGGCCAGTGTCAAATCGTCTGTCCGGCCAATATCGACACGGTCAATCTCTGGGAAGATATCCGGCGGTTGATCGTTTCGGCCGATTATGGGCCCCTCGAATCCCAGAAGGTCCTGGTTAAAAGCGTCAAGGCCTATGACAACCCCTGGCAGCAGCCCAGGGCGGCCCGGACCAAGTGGATCCGCCGGGCCCAGAAGGACAACGAGATCAGCGCCCCTCCCCGGGAGATCAAGAAGACCCATGGAAAGGTCCTTCTTTTTTTGGGATGTACTGCGGTCTATGACGTCAACGTCAAACAGATTGCCGTCAGTACCATCAATATCCTGGAATCCCTGGGGATCGATTACGGTTGTCTGGGGGGGGATGAAAAATGCTGCGGCAGCGTGCTCTTGCGCATGGGCGACAAGGAATTTGAACGGATCGCCGGGGACAACATCAAGATGTTCAACGCCCTGAATATTCAAACCCTGGTCAGTTCCTGTTCGGGGTGTTTTAAGACCATTAAAGAGGACTACCCCAAGGTCGGAAAACTGAATTTCGAAGTGTTGCACACAGTAGAATTTCTGCGGCGCCAGGTGGAAGAGGGAAAACTGAAATTCATCCATCCGGTGGAAAAGAAGATTACCTATCATGACCCCTGCCATCTGGGCCGGGCCAGCGGGGTTTATGAGGATCCCCGGTTCATCATGGAGGCCATCCCCGGTCTGGATTTGATCGAGATGCCCCGGAGCCGGAAATATTCCCGCTGCTGCGGGGCCGGAGGGGGGCTCAAGGCCGGCTATCCGGATATCCAGAACAAGATGGCCCAGCGCCGGGTTAAAGAGGCCGAAGCCACCGGGGCCGAAGAACTGGTCTCGGCCTGTCCTTTCTGCTATGCCGGTTTGCAGGTGGGCATCAAGGCCCTGGAATCCCCTCTG
>JACRBX010000118.1 GCA_016219225.1 Deltaproteobacteria bacterium | reverse complement strand
GCCCGTAGTAGGACGGTCCTCATATCAGTTTAATTTTTAAAATAATGTCGGAAACTTCTCCGTCATTCCGGCGAACCCCGGATCAGGTCCGGGGCAGGCACCGGAATCCAGGAGGTATTCAGAGACGAAAAAAGACTCTGGATTCCGGCTTTCGCCGGAATGACGAGATATAAAGTGTTACAGTTTTTCTAACGGGTCGGCACCAAAATGCCAACGGTTTTATATTTATCTTTGAAATAGGTTTGATAGACCCTTAACAGGTCATCCTTTTGGACGGCTTTGATCCCGGGTAAAAATTTATTCAGGTCCTTCCAGCTTCCCAGGGTTTGATATTTTCCCAAAAGGTTTCCTTGAAAAAAGATGGAATCCTGGGCAAAGATAAATCCTGCTTCGATCTGATTCTTGGCCCTTTCAATTTCTTCCTGGGAAGGGGGGGTTTTTTCCCATTCCGCTAACTCTTGAAAAAGTCTCTCTTCAAGCTGGTCCGGGGTGTGACCGGGCATGGCCTGGGCATAGAGTAAAAAGAGAAAAGGGTCACCGGACTGGAACCGATAATCCGCCCCGGCCTCCAAAGCTTTCTGTTCCTGGTAAACCATCTTTTGGTGCATCCGGGAACTTTTACCTTCGGCCAGAATTTGGGACATGACCTCTAAGGGGAATGCATCCGGATGGGGGAAGGACGGGACATGGTAAGCCAGGAGGACAAACGGCAATTGTACCTCCTCCCGACGGAGTACGATCCGCTTATCGGCTTCCTGGGGGGGTTCTTTAATCATCCGAAGAGGTGGGGCGGTTCCGGCAGGGATCCGGCCAAAGGTCTTCTCGATTCCGGAAAGGACCTTCTCTTTATCAAAATCGCCGGCCACGACCAGGGTGGCATTGGCCGGTTGGTAGTAGTTCCGGTAGAAGGATAGAAAATCGGCGCGGCTAAGGCCATCCAGGTCTTCCATCCAGCCGGTTACCGGCCATTTGTAGGGATGAGACTTGAAGGCCGTCCCGATGACTTCTTCCACCAGGGAGGCGGTTGGATCATCTTTAATCCTTAACCGGCGTTCCTCCTGGACCACTTTTCTTTCGGTTAAAAATTTTTCTTCATCGACCGACAGACCGGTCAGGCGGTCGGCTTCCAGATCCAGGGCAATATCCAGGCGGTCGGAGGCCAGGTTTTCATAATAAGCCGTATAATCACGGTTGGTAAAGGCGTTGTCCTGTCCGCCGTTTTTTTGAATAATACGGGAATACTGCTTGGGCCCGTATTTTTTCGTACCCCGGAACATCAGGTGTTCGGTAAGATGGGCCAGACCCGATTGCCCCAGGGGTTCATTCCTTGAACCCACTTTATACCAGACCTGAACGGTAACCACCGGGGCTTTGGAATTGGGTAGTAAAAGGACCTGTAACCCATTGGATAATCGCAATTCAGACACGGTTTCGAGCCCTTGGGCCTGGGGCCGGGAAACCGCTCCCAGGAGCAAAAGGCCCAGGGAAATAGCCGAGACCAAAAAAGTAAATCGATTCATTCCTTACCCCTGCTTGACAATTATTTTTTATTGAATTATACCATAAATAACCCTTTGCTTGACAAGATCTATTTTAGAGTATAAAAAATATTTTTAAGATGACCTTCGGCTCCTCTAATGAAATCTTGGCCGATATCAAAATCTTGACCGATCCGATCCTTAACTTAAGGAGGCAAATATTATGCCATTAGAAAAACAAGTTTGGGATGTAATAGAATCGAATTATAAAAGTGTGACCCCCGAAACGCCCCTGAAAGAAGCCTGCGCCATTTTGACCGGTCAGGGCAAGGGAAAGCCGGAAACCTTAGGTTTGGTGGTTATGCGGGCTTCGGGCGAGTATCTGGGTCTTTTGACGGTTAAAGATATTTTAAGATATGTGCTTTTCCTTCATAACCGGTCCCGGGTGGAATCGAAAGGCGAAGATTGGCTTACCCATCTCCGTGATCAATGTGCGGATGAATCTTTAGTAACGGTCAACGATGTCCTGGTTCGCTATGATCTCTCCGTACACGCCAATCAAAAATTGCTTGAAGTGATACAAATTATGAACGAACAGGATGTGGAGCTGATACCGGTCTCGGACGTTGGGAAGATTATCGGAGTGGTTCGAAGTATAGATGTATTGGCCGAGATAACGCGTTTGGTTAAATAGTGCGGATGAAGCGGTCAGCCTTCAGCTTTCAGCAAAACCCATTACCTATAACGGGTTGGCTAGATGCTGATGGCTGACTGCTGAAAGCTTTAAAAGAAAGGACCCCGGCAGTGATTTATGCAACGCTCCCATATCAATACAAAATATGATGAAGAGTTAAGTTTACTGAAACAACGGATCCTGCGTATGGGGGAGCTGGTAGAAAATAATGTTGTCTCTGCCATAAGTTCGGTAATCAACCGGGATCATGAATTGGCTCAGACTATCATTGAGTCCGACCGAAAGATCAACGAACTGGAAGTCGACACGGAAGAAATGTGCCTGCGGGTCATTGCCCTGCGCCAGCCGGCCGGCCGGGATTTACGGTTTATTTCAACGGCCATGAAAGTGACCACTACTTTGGAACGGATGGGGGATTTAGCGACCAATATCGCCAAAAGGTCCGTTGAGATGATTGAAGAACCCCGTATCGGAGCCTGTTTGCAC
This sequence comes from Deltaproteobacteria bacterium, assembly GCA_016219225.1. Taxonomy (NCBI): domain Bacteria; kingdom Pseudomonadati; phylum Myxococcota; class Myxococcia; species Deltaproteobacteria bacterium. The sequence continues at coordinate 2,803 of JACRBX010000118.1, read as the reverse complement.
CTTCCGGTTATGGCGGAAGCCACTGAGGATCTGGTCCGCCGTTCTTTAGAGGCCTTCGTCAACGAGGACGTCGAAATGGCCCTCGAAGTTTGCCGGGATGATAGCTATGTGAATGAAACCTATAAAAGAATAATTGAAGAACTTCTCAAAATGATGGGAGAGAAATCCATCCTTATTCCCCGGGCCATGAAGATTATGTTTGTGGCCAAATATCTGGAACGCATTGCCGATCATGCCGTTCATATGTCCGAGATGGTCGTCTTTATGGTCGTCGGCAAGATCATCCGCCATCAGGAGAAAACTCTGGATTACCTGGACGAAGAATTTCATAAAGGCCTGAATGCCAACCCCTCTCGATAGCCCCCTCGTAAAACCAGTCTACATCATTTTTATTGGGTGGCCCGGACAATGACCTGTCAGAAGCGAACCTTTATGGCTCAAGCGAAGAATTCCGAACTCGGGATTTTTCTCGAAAGAGGTTAAAGCAATTTCTGCCGGCTAAAAACAGGTGATCGAATCGCTCACCTATTAAAAACAAATGAAGGAGGAAATACTATGCGTTCACGGATGATGGCAATTTTATTGGCTTTGAGTTTGGTGGCCTTCGCAGGGTCGGCCTGGGCTATTACCCAGATCAACATCGCTACAGTTACCAACCCGGACTTGGTTCACACCAAGGCGGCCAACTGGTTCAAGCAAAGTGTGGAAAAGGCCCTGCCCGGCAAAGTCAGCGTGACTGTTCACCACTCGGCCGTATTGGGCAGCGAGACCCAGGTTTTGCAGCAGATCCTGTTAGGCACCACCCAGATGGCGGTCTGCACCACCGGACCCATCGAGGCCTTCGTGCCCGAGATCAAGGCCCTGGAAATGCCCTTTGTCTTCTCTTCTTATGAGGCGGCCGACAAGGTGCTGGACGGGCCTGCCGGTCGGGAGCTGGCCAAAAAGTTTGAAAAATCCGGGTTCGTGGCCCTGGCCTTTCTGGACAACGGTTTCCGCAATCTCACTAATTCCAAGCGTCCCGTAAAGACACCCGAAGAGGCTAAGGGGCTGAAAATCCGAACCATGGAAGCCCCGACCCATCTGGCGATCTGGCGGGCCATCGGGGCCAACCCGACGCCTATGGCCTGGCCCATCTTCACCCAGCTTCAGCAAGGCGTCATCGACGGCCAGGAGAACCCCATCGCCGTGATCTATGCCGCCAAACTGGTCGAAGCCGGGCAGAAATATCTGACCCTGACCCGTCATGTCTATTCGGCCCTGGTTTTCGTGGCCAACAAGGCCTTCATAGACGGCCTGTCTCCCCAGGAACGCAAGGTGATTACCGACAACGCCCGGGCGGCGGCCCTTCAAGGGCGCCAGTTCATCCGGGGCAACGAGGCCAAACAATTGGCCGAGCTCAAGGCGGCCGGCATGCAGGTGGAAGACAAGCCCGACTTAACAGCCTTTCGCAAGGCCACGGCCCCGGTCATCAACTCGGCCACCGGCGACACCAAAAAACTGTTGGAGCAGATCGAGCAGACGGTGAAGTAGTAACTACAGGCGATAGGCAAGGGGCTATAGGCGAAAGGCATTAAAAAAACCTGGCCTATTGCCTATTGCCTATAGCCTATCGCCCCATCATTATTCCAAACAGGCAGGAGTATCTATGCCGGTGTTACAGCGGTTAAGTTCGGCCATTAACGCCGTGGTGGAAAAAGTGCTTTTTTTCATCGGGGCGGCCATTTGCCTCATTTTATTCGCTCAGGTCATCTCCCGTTATGCCGGGGCCTCCCTGGGCTGGTCCGAGGAAGTGAGCCGGTACCTTCTGGTGGCCATCACCTTTTTAGGTGGCTCGGTGGCTTACAAACGAACCAGCTTTATCGGTTTGAAAGGGTTTGGCCACGGCCTGGGACCGGTCATTCAACGGGCCATCGTAGTCTGCTTGCAGAGCTTGACCCTGGCCTGTTTCTTCCTTATCGCCTGGTTCGGGACGGCCTACACCTTCAAGGCCTGGGAACAGACCTGGTCCTCTTTGCCGTTTCTTCCCATGTCGTTGCCCTATGCGGTGATCCCGGTCGGGGCCCTCATTTTTATCATTCACGTCTTGGCGGATATCTTCAAGAAGCCGGAAAGAAAACCTTCATGATCATTGTCCTCCTGTTCGGGGCTTTGTTCCTGCTGATCGCCCTGGGCCTGCCCATTGCCCTGGCCATCGGCCTGCCGGCCATCGGTTTCATGCTGGCCCCCGGGGTCTTTCCCGCCAGCGTTCATCTGTCGGCCCTGGGTCAGACGATCATCCAACTGCTTTTTGCCGGCGTCGATTCCTTCGATCTTTTGGCCATACCGCTCTTCATGCTGGCCGGGGCGATCATGGAGACCGGCGGGATTTCCCGCCAGCTTATCGATTTCTCGGACAGCCTGGTGGGTTGGGTACGGGGCGGGCTGGCCTGTGCCGTGGTGGTGGCCTCTATGTTCTTCGCCGGTATCTCCGGTTCGGCCGCGGCCGACACGGCCGCCCTGGGGGCCATCGCCATACCGGCCATGATCCGTCAGGGCTATCCGCCGGCCTTCTCGGCGGCCCTGGTGGCGGCTGGAGGGTCCATCGGCGTTGTCATCCCCCCTTCCATTCCCATGGTCATTTTCGGTTTCCTGACCAATGTCTCCATCGCCAAACTTTTCGCCGGCGTGGATTCCTTCGATCTATTGGCCATACCCCTCTTCATGCTGGCCGGGTCAATCATGGAAACCGGCGGGATTTCCCGCCAGCTTATCGATTTCTCGGACAGCCTGGTGGGTTGGGTGCGGGGCGGGCTGGCTTGTGCCG